>CALDUO010000104.1 GCA_937923745.1 uncultured Granulosicoccaceae bacterium | reverse complement strand
ATTGGCCGATCTTGGCCTGCTGAGCTCATCGTTGCTTGCTGTACACATGACACAAATGTCCGACGCTGAAGTCAAACAGGTAGTCAGTCAGGGCGTGCACATACTGCACTGCCCTGAATCCAACATGAAACTGGCCAGCGGCGCTTGCCCCACCGCAGCGCTGTTGGCAGCCGGTGCCAATGTTTGCCTCGGTACCGATGGTGCTGCCAGCAATAATGATCTGGATATGTTCGGAGAAATGCGCAGCGCTTCGATGTTGGCTAAAGTCACCACCGGTGATGCCGCTGCCCTGTCAGCAACCGAGGTATTACGTATGGCCACCATCAATGGCGCAACCGCACTCGGCACCGCACATCGCTCAGGCTCGCTTGAAATCGGCAAAGATGCCGACTGCATTGCGCTGGCCTGCAACTCGGTCAATATGGCACCGATGTACAACCCGATATCGCATCTGGTTTTTTCTGCAGACCGTACCAACGTTACTGATGTCTGGGTACAGGGCCAACAACTCGTCGACGGGCGTCAGCTCACCACACTGGACGAAACAAAGATCGTACAGCGTGCCAACGACTGGGCCAAACGCATCAGTGAAGGTACCGCTCAGGTAACCGCTCAGGCAGACGCTCAGGCAGACGCCGAAAACTAGCACGCGGCACCAGATGACAGGCTGCCCGACATGGGTGGCTACGGAGCCAGTTGGCCCGCCACGTAGCCGGGGTAAGCGCCACCTCTGCGCAGAGAGACAAAACCTTTATGGAAAACACCACAGCGGACAGCCGCACAGTGAATAACAATGTCGATCAGGCTGAACTCGATAAATTCAGTGATCTTGCCAGCCGCTGGTGGGACCCAAACAGTGAATTCAAACCACTGCACGATATTAATCCACTGCGCCTGAATTACATCAATGAGCACGCGACGCTGGATAACGCCGCGGTTCTGGACGTTGGATGTGGCGGTGGCATCCTGTCGGAGTCAATGGCCCAACGAGGCGCCTCTGTGACCGGCATTGATCTGGCTGAAGCGCCGCTGTCTGTCGCGAGACTGCATGCATTGGAAAGTGGTGTCAGCGTACATTACGAAGCGATTGCAGCAGAAACACTGGCAGAGCAAAAACCCGCCTCCTTCGACGTTGTCACCTGTCTTGAGATGCTTGAGCATGTGCCATCACCGGCGAGCACCGTCGCCGCATGTGCCAGGCTGGTGAAACCGGGAGGACGACTTTTCTTCTCGACGATCAATCGCAACCCCAAGTCATGGCTGTTTGCAATCGTGGGCGCTGAGTATATTTTGCGACTACTCCCGAAAGGCACCCATGAATTTAAACGGTTTATCAAACCTTCGGAGTTGTCGGCCTGGTGCCGCGACGCCAATCTGGATGTCACCGGCATAACAGGCATGACCTACAACCCGGTCACCAAGGTGTATCGATTAGGCAAGGATGTGGACGTCAACTACATGGTGACCGCCGTTCGAGCGAACGAGCCCTAACAAATAGAACCCTATAAAATAGAGCCCTGAAAAATAGAAAGCGAGCAGATAGAGGCCAAAACAGTAGCGGCAGGAAGATAACGAGCCGATAACCATCGAAAATCAGCGCAAGGTTATTAACGCAGGTCACAGGCTTTGGCTCTCGCGGCCATTGCACAGACGTGTCAACGCTGACGCGATAAACCAGACGGTATAAAAAGGCCATACGATGACTGGCCAAAACGATAAAAACGTACGACAAAAACGTACGACAAAAACGAACAACGAAAACAAACAACCATAACAAGACAACCGGGCCACCAAGACCGAAGCCACCCTCGCTGCCCATTAGCAACACCTGCACAGAGTCTGATGTCAGCAAACATAAAACGCCATAGGATAGCGGGCACAACACGGCGCAAGCCCAGACGCAAGCCCAGACGCAAGCCCAGACGCAAGTTCAGAGACATAAAAACGCCGTAGAACAGGAAACACAAACCAGCACGGGTCAGCAAACATAAATATAACGCCAGTCGGCGACTACACCGGCAAGACCGCCCGATAAACGCAAGGCCGCCACTCAAATCAGCGGATCCGGCACCGCGCGCCAACACCAAACGTGTCACACCAGACCAAGCTTAAAGGGACTTAAGAAGACTATGGCACTGTAACCAAAGGAGTCCCTCAGCGAGACATAGCGCCCCTCCTCTGAGGGTCGACTGGCCTGAGGGTCGACTGGCCTGAAGGTCGACTGGCCTGAGGATCAAGTGACCTGAGGATCAATTAACTTGCGGGTCTATAAGCCTGCGGGTCAGGTAAGCTTGGGGTTAGTTAACTTGAGGATCAGTTAATCAGGTAAAATATAAGCGGTACGACTGGTGCTGCTACGACGTGAGTGTGTCGAACGTTGATCCAACACGGTAGCGCAGGCTTCTGAACCTGTGCCAAGCCCTGTGCCAAGCCCTGTGCCAAGAGCCGTTCCAAGAGCCGTGGTCGGTTCAGTGTGTTAGCCCAAATTTTAGGGGCTGTTGCAACCTGTTCGATTTGTGTGACCGAGACCACCAGCCTAAGTTAATGGGTCAGCTATCTGGATGACTTGTCTTTGGCCGGCTTTTTGACCAAATTGCCGGCCAACATAACGGGCCGCTGACGAAACTCAGTGGCGTGGACGTTCTGTCTATGGCCTATACGCTTAGTGACTTGGGCTGCAAGTGCCTCAGATACCAAGTGGCCCGGGCCTTAATGCCTTTTTAGACCGTGGGTAGCGTGAGCCCTGGTTGGCTTGGGCCTGGTTAGCCCGAGCCTGGTTGGCTTGGGCGTGGTTAGCCCGGGCTTGGTTAGCCTGGACCCGGTTAGCCTGGACCTTGGGTGGCTAAACCCCCAAGTGCCATTGCCAGCCAACCCGAGACCCGTGTTGAGCGACGGCCAGAGTATTTATGACCAGAGTATCTATGGCCAGAGTGTCTATGCTGCCTCTTCAGCGGCCGGAATTGGGTTACTCAGAAGATCATTGCCTTGGCCGATGTTGACGCCGAACCAAAGGCCAATCACACAACCAATGAAAATACCTAACAACAGTGTTTTTAAGAATCGCACTCTGGACCTCAGGATTCGACGATAAGATGCGCTGGATACTAACACGGCTTCCCGATGACGAAAATAGCACCACGATCTTTTGCCTCGCCGACCAACCCGGCCATTCTGCAAAATTAGCATCATGACACTTCGCGAAGGCTCATCACTTTATTACGCCACCCGCCATCTTGACGACGACGTCCGGGCACGGGTCACATCACTGTTGGTGCTGTTTGACACGCTCGCAACAGCTGTTACAGATGTTCAGGAACCTCAGGTCGCCGAAAAGAAAATTCACTGGTGGCACGAGGAAATAGACCGTTTGTACCAACACGAGGCGAGACACCCACACACCAAATCACTGCAACCGTGGATTACCCAAGCGTGCCCTGACAAGGCACCGTGGTTGTCCGTGCTTGCCGTGAACAATCAAATGCGATTCGTCAATACCGAGACAGAATCGGCGCTCGAACAGCAGCTGATTGACGATTATGGATCCCGGTTAACAATTGTCAATTCAGTGTTAACGCCCGTCACCGATTCGCAAAAAGAGTCCGACATGATGCTGCCCGGCACACCACCTCAGTGGGCGCGGCCTTATTCACTGGGCTTGGGGCACGTCGACAAACTGATAAATTTCAATCGACTCTACCAACAAGGTCACATCGCTTTTGCCGAAGAGAGCTGGCAACGCGCAGCACTGAAACCAGAGGCTGCTCGCGAGACAGACAACAAACAAGCACTCGACAACCTGCTGCACGCTATAATCTCCCGCGCGCAAGCACACCTCGGTGACGGTATCGAGGCTATCAGTCAGGTCCCGGCCCCCATGCTCAAACTACTCTGGACGTTAACGGCACTTCGCCAACAGCAACTGACACTGTGGCAACGCAAAAACCATAATCCTCTGAACGCCTCCATGTCACTCACACCTGCCGCAAAAGCGTGGCGTGCATGGCGAACCGAAGCAAAAGCAGACAGACTCCTCCGCCAATGAATTCTCACATCCCACCCGACTTCAATAGTGAGCAGGTCTCGCTCGAAGACAAAATTGTTCTGATCACTGGCGCGACTGGTGGCCTGGGACGGGCATTGGCAAAACACTGCGGACGCCTCGGTGCAACGGTCGTGTTGTCTGGCAGAAACGTGGCGGCACTGGAAGCCGTCTATGACGAACTTGAAGCTGACGGAGCACCAACCCCGGCACTGTTGCCAGTGGACCAGGAAGGAGCAACCCAACCTGATTACGCGATGCTCGCCACCACGCTGTCTGATACGTTTGGCAAATTGCACGCACTGGTGCACTGCGCGGCACAGACCGGCATGTCAACGCAGATTGAACATTACCCTGTCGCGACTTGGTCTTCTGTTATGACGGTCAATTTGCACAGCGCCTTCCTGTGGACCCGCGCACTTCTGCCCCTGCTGGATGCTACCGGTAATAGCAGTGTGACATTTACGCTGGATAACCGAAATACCGCCTTTTGGGGTGCCTATGGGGTCTCAAAGGCCGGACTCCTGTCGCTGTCACAAATTTTGGCGGATGAAATAGAGGGGAAAGTAGACGCACAGGGCTTCCCTCGAGTGGCAATCAACAGTATCGACCCGGGCGCCATGCGTACCAAGCTACGCCAGCGCTCTTTCGCCGGAGAACTGCCCTCGGAGTCTCCGCTGCCCGAGACCAAAACCGATGCTTTCATTTATGTGGTGTCACGACAGGATGCGGCCCTGCATGGTCGTAACCTCATCCTCCAGTCAGTTGGGTGAGACGCACCCAACGAAAGCGCGCAACAGGTGTCATGCTATAGGTGAGCTTTGGTCAGCAAAGCCTCGCCTTGCTCATCAATGATTTGACGTCCCTTTGCCCGTGAATGCTCGATAGCGGCGTCTTGATCCGCATTGTTGTCTGCACGGATGTACTGAATGCGTTTGAGTTCACCGTCGCGCTCTGCGCTAATAAACCCAGCCGTTCTGTATTGACTACCCTCTTTAATGGGTGAAGGCTCTATCGTGAACCCCTTGTAGTCCTCAGGCTCGGCACTGCTCGCTGCGGTGTCGGCAGCATCACTGCCGCCACCGAAAATAGATTTTAAAATTGCCCCTAAACCCATGTGTCGCCTCTCACTGAAAAGATAAACTGCTATAAACCGAAAAATCGCCTGAACCAGCCTCGCGACAATGATTGGCGGCAGCTCTGATACTGTTGCTGATAGACGTCAGCCTGTCGCTTGACATTACGTGCGATGGTCATCAGCGCCGGTTTTTGTTGGTAGCTTTTGCGCCTGAAGCCGGTTATCCCCTCATGATAGCCCAGGTACAGGTTATACGTGTCATTGCCAGCAATACCATTCTTTCTGCTGTTGGTTGCGTTATACCAATGAATAAAATCAACCGCATCACGAAACTTGCGGCGTTTGCCGCGGGTATTGCCGGTCGCCCGCTGATAATCACGCCACGTGCCGTCCAGCACTTGAGCAAACCCGTAGGCCGAACTCTTTCGAGGACCCGGGATAAATCCGAAGTACCGTTTTCGTGGCGGCTTTGCACGCGCCTTAAAACCCGACTCCTGCCTCATGATGGCCATGGGTATCCACACGGGCTGATTCCATTTTTCCGACGCCGCCACCGATGCTCGATACCAACTGCGTTTCTGTTCGTAGATACTGCAGATGTCACCTGCATTTCGAAGTGGCGTGGTAGAACAACCCACCAACAGGACGCACCCCAGCAACACCAGCCATCGCATCAAATCTGATCCCCGCTATTTTCTGATACCCTTGCGCAGCGGGTATCGTGACCGCTGGCTATTTGAGCACATTATTGTCACACCGATTGTTACCCGAACTACAACCAGACGCACTAGTACACTAGGATACCATCCATGGACACAGCCACTCAGAACACCAACACAGCAGTCGCGACAGAAAACAACAGAAACGATACGGCAATCAACGCCGATGTCATCCCTCAAAACGGCCTGTACAGGCACTACAAAGGCAATCTGTACTTGGTTTACGCGGTGGCGCAACATTCCGAAACCGACGAACAACTGGTGGTCTATCAACCGCAGTACGGTGATCGAAAATTTTGGGTAAGACCTGCGCAAATGTTTATGGAGTCTGTGACCATTGATGGCATCACTCAGCCTCGTTTCGAATTTCAATCGACATCAACCACCCATAAAAATCCTTTTAAAAGCGGTGTAAAAGCTACAAAGAAAATCAGTTTCTGGCGCAAACTACTGGATCAGCTCACTGCCAAATAAAATCGTTAATACAATATCTGGACACAACATGAGCGATATGCGCTAAAATACAGCAATGGTATTTTGGTAACGTGTGTTTAACCGGCACGTAAAAGGAACCAAACCGATAAGCCGAAGTTAAAGCCACGAGTTGAGCACGACGTATTATGGGAAGACGCAGCGAGCACACAAAATCTGAGTTGCAACACCTGATTCTTGAAGCCACCACAGACCTTGTTGAACAGGTTGGTGTTGAAGGTGTTACCGCCAGAATGATTGCCGACAAAATCGGCTACACGCCTGGCATGCTGTATACCGCGTTTGACAGCCTGCCCGACATTCTGATCAACGTAAACAACAACAGCCTCGAAATCCTGAATAACCGTTGTGTTGGGGCGGCTTCTGCGGCCAAGACGCCCCGTGAGAAATTGCATGCGATCGCAACCGCCTACAGCGATTTTGCAGCACGCCACAATCATCGGTTTAACATGCTGTTTGACCACAGTGTCATTCGAAAGCAATCGAGTACCGTCCCATTCACCGAAACCATGGGCGGCACTCTTAACGCTATTGAAAAATCACTGACCTCACTGTCACCGCAAGTACCGAAAGACGACATCAGAACCGGGGCATTAAGTGTTTGGAGTGCTATCCATGGAGCTTGTTTCCTCGGCATATCCAATAACTGGGAAAGACCGACTCCACCGTCTGCTGAGTCGCCGGCAGAATCGAACAACGTTTTACAGTCTGCCAACACTGAACACCACAACACGAGTGCGCATGAAAACCAAACAAGTTACCTGAATGGTGCCCCAAGCGGTAACCGAGACAGTAAGCAAGGCCAAAACCGGGTCAATAACCAGGGCAGCAACGAGGATGTTGGTGACAATGGCACGAGCAGTGTGCTCCACAACACCATCAGCTTGTTTGAAGCCGGCTGGGTACAACGTCATCATAGCCTGCGGTAACGGTTGCCTCTTTCCACGGTACCGGGTGTAACGCTTCACGCTATAATTGGATGTTGGCAAGACTGACGCTGGCGAGCGTTGTCTGAGAGGTTCTGTGTGGTGAACCTCGATTCAAAAAGATACCGAGCCCACTTTGTGGGCTTCCTAACGAAACACAGAAACAGCCCTTTCGTAGTCTCCGGAAAAATTTAATCAACGGAAACAGGTATTTAGGATAACTATTGTCGGTAGTAATTATCTTAATATGCGTTAAATATTAATTTTAACTCATTGTTTTTAAACACTTTAATTACAAAATTAAAGTCCGTTGCGTCGATATAATTCAACACGATACAGTCGCCGACCCTTAAATAGAGTCGGAGACCTGTATTGTCTCGTTTTAAAATCCCGGCGCACCGGACCACCAGAGTTCGGGCCGCCGTTGTCGTAGCATTGTTCGGACTTCTGTCCCTTGCTGCCCCGGTCAGCGCCAAGCAGTACCTGGTGTTTAACACACTGGCGTTTCACTTTGAAAATGCCGACGAACGCCGGTTGTTTACACCGGGCATTGGTTGGGAATTCTCACCGTCGTCGCGCGTTGGGTTCCATGCCGGCACCCTATCGGACAGTTTCGGATTCCAAGCGGGTTATGCAGGCCTGAACTACGCCACACGCAAATTCTACGCAGGCCCTGTCGGCTTTCGATTTATCGGTGGTGCCTCCATCGTACACAAACAATTTCACAAGAACAGCGAGCCAGAAACCAAAATATTGCCGCTACCGGTGATGGAAATAGGATTTAGCGAAAATGCAGTACTGAACATCAGTGGCTCGCCCAAGCTCGACTACGCCGGTCAAAAAAACAATGCGGTGCTGTTTTTTCAGTTTAAATTAAATTTTAAGTAAAAACTGTCAGCAGGCTTAGGCTGTGTGCCCGTCAATCCAGAAACAGACCCGAGCGGGAGCCTGCCGTACCAACTATTGGCTCTAACGGGCTGACTGCATTAACCAGGTTGACCGGGCAACCCGATGCGGGTCACTTGATCGGGGAAATTAGCGCGCCATCTTATGGTGCTCGATTGGCTGCCAAACACGGGCGCGATTGATCACGATACCGGCTGGATACAATCGCGTTGTCTCAATCGCGTTGTCTCAATCGCGTGCCATAATCGTGTATCAGGCACCGTTTGCGACCAACGCCGACCGCGGTAACAGAAAAACGCCATCGCCCCCGTTGCTGAACTCGATCCAACCGAACTCTATGTCGGGTTTGGCTCGTGTTAATGCCTCAGCACTATTGCCCACCTCAACAATCAAGACACCGTTGTCTGACAGGAGTGGCGCTGCCTCGTTGAGTATTCTGTGGGTTATGTCGAGCCCATCTTCACCCGAGGCCAGACCGAGCAACGGCTCGGTGCGGAATTCAGCTGGCATCGCCTCAATATCTGGTTTGTCGACGTAAGGCGGATTGGAGATGATCAGGTCAAAAGTTCTGCCGCGTACCGGCTCAAACAAATCACCCTGCAACCATTCAACACGCTCCTCCAGCCCGAGCTGTGAGCGGTTTTCCCGTGCCAGCTCAAGCGCTTTTGCGGAAATATCGGTGCCAACGACGGTTGCATCTGCGTAATAACTGGCAATGGCCAGTGCGATGCATCCGCCTCCGGTGCACAGGTCAAGTACCCGCAATGCGTTGAGTTCGGGCAAGAAGCCAAAAAAATCATGTACGATCAGCTCGGCCAGTGGCGAGCGTGGAATGAGCGCGCGCTCGTCAGCCCTGAACTCCAGCCCGGCAAACCACGTTCTGCCCGTCAGATACGCAACCGGCACCCGATCATAGGCCCGCCGCCAAAGCCACTCCTCTGCCTGGGATATCGCGGCATCCGTCAACACCACATCGTAGTCTGGCGGCAGTACAGGCGACAATTTTGCGGCTTCGAGCACAATCCAGGCAGCATCATCTGCACTTTCTATGGAACCTTGGCCAAATCCGAGGTCGAACCGGCTCAGCCACTGATTAGCGGCCACGATGGCCTCGCCAACGCTCAGCGTTGAGCCGCGTGGTAAAATCTCCGTCATTGGCACTGTGTATCTCTGTGCAGCATTCGGTTTTTATCCTTTTTGACTAACCATGGTTGATTGCCCATGAAATTGTTACCGGCCACTATCGTTGCCGTTGTCGCCATTGTAAGCGGTATTTGGTTTGCAAATCGATCCTCTGACTCCACCAGCGTTCCGGGGGCCTCAAACGATGACGCCTCTTTGGAAGCGCTGGCTCGCGCCAACGGTATCGAGACTGTCAATCAATTAAGCGAGACACTGATTAACTCAAGCGTTTTTCCCGCTGACTACAAAACCGTACCTGACTTCGAACTGATCGATACCCAGAACGAACCTTTCACACAGGAGCAGTTAAGAGGCCAATGGAATTTGGTCTTTTTCGGTTTTACTCACTGCCCCGATGTGTGCCCGATGACCATGAACGTAATGACAGACGCCATCGAGCAGATAAAAGCAAACCCCAACAACATTCCGGTGCCACAGACCACGTTCGTGACCGTTGATCCCAAACGCGACACTCAAGAAAAACTGGCCAGTTACATTGGTTTTTTTAATCCTGATTTCGTTGCACTCACCGGGGAAATGAACAACGTTTATCAGCTAACAAACCCGTTGAATATCGTTGTGTCATTTACTGCCAACAAAGCAGACCCAAACAATTACACGGTTGATCACACAGCCTCTATTTTGCTGATCGACCCCGAACTCAGGGTGCGCGGTAAATTCAATGCGCCCCACACTGCCGATGAAATTGCAACTGATTATCAGACATTTGTTGAAGCGCTAGCTACCAATGCGGTAGCTTCGGGCACGCTGTAAGAAAAACCAACACAGTCGCTATTATTGAAAGATGTATAAAAATGTATTCACACAAAATCGTGTAAACTGCCCTGAACGGGGGCACTGTCACTATGCATAAAGATTCTGCCTGGAGCGTTCAGTAGCTTTTTAAACGCCAATCAGTAAATACAGATCAATAAAACTATGAAAGTAAAACATGAGCAATTAAGCCATGAAGCAGGCATGGCTTGATCGTGTCAATATGATCGTATCAATAGAAAGATAAATGGTTACATGATCAATGGCTGAATGTACTCAGATATACAAAACCAATTTTATAAAAAACAATAAGCACAGCTCGACCATCAGCACGGCACAAAACACCGAACATCACTAAACGCAAGGATCGACAGCAGTTGTGGTTCCAGATTTAAACAGGAGCCGTCGGTTACAAACCAGACGCTAGCATGCCAAAACAAGACACAGACCCGGATTTGTCACAAAACACCGTATTGGATCGTTCAGCCGAACGCCAATCAACCCACCCAAATGCAAAACAACAGGCAGGGGATCAACCTCAAAAGAGTACCTCAAAATCCAGTCAAGCAAAGTCGAAACACACGAAACCGAAGCAGTCAAAATCCTCTGCACCCAATCGAAAGGCGTCACTGCTCGATCGACTGAGAGCCGCGCCACTTTATGTACTGCCGCATCATTTAATTTCACGCATTGTATTTAAAATGACCAGAAGCCGGTTTATGAAAAACCAGCTCATCAGTGGTTTTATAAAACTGTACAAGGTTGATATGGCGGAGGCAGTGGAAACCGATCCCCATGCCTACCCGACCTTCAATGCATTTTTTACCCGTCAACTAAAGCCCGGTGCCAGAGCGATAACCCCGCGTGTTGAACATGTGGCAAGCCCGGTGGATGGCACAGTCTCTGAATTCGGGGCAATAGACGACGGCACACTGGTTCAAGCCAAAGGCCGCGACTACACACTGCTTGAACTGTTAGGTGGCGACAACAACAGTGCCATCCGGTACCTTAACGGCAGCTTCATTACTATTTATTTGTCGCCGCGGGATTATCATCGGGTGCACATGCCACTGCCCGGTAAACTCATCAGCCAAACGCACGTACCGGGGCGACTCTTCAGCGTTGCACCACACACCGTACGTGCCGTTAAAAATGTGTTTGCAAGAAACGAGCGCTTGGTGTGCCAGTTTGAAAATATGTTCGGTGGCATGACAATGGTCATGGTTGGCGCAATTAACGTCGCCGCCATTGAAACTGTGTGGGACGGTTTGGTTACGCCACCAGCGGGCCGACAAATTCTAAACGTCGATTACACCAGTCGTAAATCCATCTTGTTGGCAAAAGGCGACGAAATGGGGCGCTTTAATATGGGATCAACGGTGATATTGCTGTTTGATAAGCCCGTGTCATGGCACAAGCAACTTGCGCCGGGCAAAACACTGCGTATGGGCCAGCCACTGGCGTTGATGTCCAGAAAGCAGGCGCGAGCGCCAACAGCGTCACCCAACAATTCGTCTACCCCTGATGTTATTCATATGGGCCAAAGTTAGGCACTCTGGCCGCTATGCGTCAGGCATAGCCAGCCGCTAAGTTACAGCCCCAAAAAACCCAACCTCAATAACCCGGACTTGCTGACGCTCGCTAGCCCAGTCTTGCTCCATTGGGTACCGGTTTATCCGGTACCGCAAGCACCACGGAGCCATCCTCCCGATAAAAACCTGTTACCAAACACTCTGAACGCATTGGGCCAATTTGTTTGACCGGAAAGTTGACCACTGCCATCACCTGACGCCCAACCAGTTCTTCAGCGGTGTAATGCACCGTGATTTGCGCACTCGACTTCAGCACACCAATAGTGTCGCCAAAATCAACTTCCAACCGATACGCTGGTTTACGCGCTTCGGGAAATTCATCTGCTTTGATAATCGTGCCTGCGCACAGAGCCACTTTTTCAAAGTCGCTCCAGGATATTTCATTCATTGCCAGTCTCAGTCAGTGATAACGGTTGTTTCAAGTGACAACGCAAACCGCGCTCCGCTAAAAAGTGGCGGGCATCTTCTGCGTCGTGCATAAACCAGGCAGCCGCACTACCCAGACGAAAGCTGTATCCCCATTGATCCATATCCGCGCACATAGAGGTCGGCGTCATGTCGGGCAGCTCTTCTGCCAGTAATATCTGCAAATAACAGACGGCATTTTCTTCGAGTGACGTACCGCCAGCATCCGTGTGCAACGTTTCGCGGCGCTGCTCGTCCATCAGTATCCAGTGACAGGCTTCGTGCATGACCGAGTGCACAGGCGTATCCAGGCGTGCATACAGTGTATTCCCAATGAGACCTGCCTCGTCATCGCCCCAATGGCTGCCAGGGATGACTGCTCCGGATTCGACTATTTCAACCGACAGTGAGAACGACGCCAGCAGATCGATGACCGCCTGCCGGTCAACCTGATGTAGTCGTTTGACGCAGGGGATCGTAGTGGTCGCGGCTTCTGACTCAGACTGCTCTTCGGTGTTGTTCACTGCAATCAATACCAATACTCAAGATGTAAATAGTGAAGCAAATAGGGAAGCACAAAAGGAAACGGCAATAGCGATAAACAGTTAGTGGTCAACAAAAGAGACCAGAGCCTTTACAGTGTCGGTTGATACACACTATCAGGCGCGCATTATCGAAAATGGCATCACATCGTCAAGAGCGTTTGCACCGGTCGCAATCATCATGAGACGATCAAACCCCATCGCCACACCGGCACAGTCGGGCAAACCAACACGTTGTGCTGCCAGCAACCGATGATCAACGGTGACCTCCGGCAACCCCTGTTGCCGTCGGGTTTTCACATCGGCATAAAAGCGCCGTTGTAGTTCGTCGGCATCGGTTAATTCATGATAACCGTTCGCCAGCTCAACCGCTCCCCAAAACAGCTCAAACCGTTCCGCAACTGTGTCTACCGGTGTGTGGCCGGTTGCAGTGTCTGGGTGATTTGACGCTTTGGTTTTGGCCAGCGCAGACATGGATACCGGATAATCGGTGATCACCGTTAGGCCCGCCGGATTAAACCCCGGATAAATCAATGTCGACATCAGCAAATCAACCCAACCAGACAGGTCAGTATCGTCGACACCCTCTGGCAAGGCGACACCGTGCTCGTCCAATACACGGCGTATCACCGGAATTGCCACTGATGCGTGCTCGGACTCTGCGGCCGACAACCCGGTCGCATCGTAAATAAGTTGGTGCCAAGGCCGGGTCTCGCGACTCGGCGCAGGTTTTCCGAACAACACCATAACCGCGGTGACAAGACTGACTGTCTCATCGATCAGCTGATCCAGAGATTGCCCCACGCGATACCATTCCAGCATCGTAAATTCTGGATTATGGCGGCTGCCAGCCTCACCCTGTCGAAACACTTTACAAATTTGATGAATATCGCCCGAGCCGTGACACAGCAACCGCTTCATCGCGAACTCTGGCGACGTATGCAGATAGAGTCCGCGATCAATCTGCTCACCCACCGGCACACCGGCGGCCTGCCGAGTTACCGCCACACTCTGTATTCCCGGATCAGTCACGGTGGATGACACAAGCGCTGGTGTCATCACCTCTATTGAACCGGTTGATTCGAAATGTTGGCGAACACACCGTAGTGCAGCATGCGTTTGTCGAAGTGTCCCGACAGTGGTACCCGGCTCGCCATTGCCAACACTGTGACACTGTGCTGCCACCTGCGTTGTGGTTAGGTTAGCCATAGGGAACTCCCCTATGCACCGAGCGACAGGCAAGGCTTGCGCAAGCCGGTCATACAACCGGCACGCAGGATTGATGAGAACGCTGCCGACATCGGCGTGGTGACGTGACGTTTTATTTAACCCGAGAGACGTACTCGCCACTGCGGGTATCGATCTTGATGAGCTCGCCCTGCTCAATAAACAAAGGTACTTTGACAACCGCACCGGTACCCAGATGCGCCGGCTTGGTGCCACCGGTGGCAGTGTCACCACGAAGTCCGGGGTCGGTTTCGGTGATTTCCATTTCGACAAAATTAGGTGGTGTCACGCTAATGGGTACACCGTTCCATAACGTGACCTCACACATGTCTTCTTCTTTGAGCCACAGGTAAGCGTCGGCCACCGCAGCTTTGTCAGCCGCCAGTTGTTCGTACGACTGCGGGTCCATGAAATGCCAGTATTCGCCGTCGGCATACAGATACTGCATGGAGGTGTCCATGACATCGGCGGCTTCCACGGATTCGCCGGATTTGAAGGTTTTCTCGACCACACGTCCGGTTTTCAGGTTACGGACGCGAACCCGACTGAAAGCCTGCCCCTTACCGGGTTTCACGAACTCGTTTTCTACGATGGTGTGGGGATCGTTGTCGAGCATGATCTTGAGTCCACTTTTGAACTCACTGGTTGAATAAGACGCCATTTTGGGGACTCAAACTGGTTAAAACGCCAATTATAAACGCTTTTGACGAGAAACCGTGAAATCAGCAGGTAAAAGACTAGACTCCATAGTCGACGTTTTAATATTCAGGTTACGCAGACCCGATCATGTCCGATTCCGCCGCAGTGAAAACGCTGATCCTGGTGAGTGATGCTCAGCAGGCAAAAGTCATTGCAGATTACCTGCGAGTGGCAGGCGTGCCGGTGCAGCAGCACTGGGTAGCCACCAACAGTGATTTCAGTGACGCGCTCAAACGTAATGACTATGACCTTGGCATCATTCACTGCCAACCCGGCAACCACGATGTGCCCTCTGCTGTCCTGCGTTATCCATCCACTCCGTTTATCGCGACGGTGGACCGTTTTAAACCGGGACATGCCGAAGTCTTGTTGGAACGCGGTGTCTCTGATGTGGTGGGGTTTTCTCACCCGGTGCGCCTGCAGAAAGTCATGGCGCGCATCGCCAGCGAAGCCCGGGCACGCAACCAGAACCGCTCGATGCAGACACGGCAGGAGCAACAAAATCACATGATTCATACGCTGATGGCGCGTAGTTCTGACGCCGTCGCCTACGTGCATCAAGGCATTCATTGTTACGCCAACGACGCCTACCGGGCATTAACCGGACTGGGTAAAACCACTATCCCGGATCACACACCGATGCTTGATCTGTTCGATGCTGACGATCACGACAGAATCGCAACAGAACTCCGGCGGCTCGAACACGGCAAGGTCGAGAACCCTGTTATTCATGCCAACCTACAACGTTATGGTGATGCGTTACAACCCGTCACATTGGCTTGCTGTCAAAGCTGGTACAACGATGAACCGGTCGTGCAAATACAGGTCAGGCGACATCGCGACAATGTGCTGGATGTGACGCAACGCCTGTCCAGAGCGGGCTAACACCCTGCTCTAAAACCAGGGCTCAAACCCAGGCTCGAACCCCGAATCACTCCGAATCACCCCGGGCGGCCCATCGTCCCTATTCTGCCAGTGCCTGATTGATCGTGATGGAGCACAGCCGCAAACTGCTGTTGTCAAACTGCCAATCCCAAACTGCCAATCCAAGACCGTTAGTCCAAGGCTGCTAATCCAAGACTGCTAATCCAAAAAATCTTGAGTTGATCAGCGCTGAGTTGGCCAACGCTGAGCGTAAAACACAAAAAGCCGGAGCACATCAGGAAACACCGTGCAGGTGCCTCCATCTGTACCCCGGCCTGTAGGTGACAGCCGCTAACTAAACGTGCCGCCTTAAACTCAAAACACGTCTACTGAGCCGCCACTTGGACGCCATTGGGGCCGCTAATTGGGGCCGCTAATTGGCCGCGACCGACATCTCCTGAAACACAGGCGCTAACCCCTCCTCGGGAAACCAGATAACGGCCAACACGGTATCGTATTGATTCATGACATCCAATGAAAAGTCGAATCGTCCATCAACCATCGGCGCATTCATCGTACAGCTACGGTAATCTACGTCGAACCCGGTTGTTGTCGGCTCATAGTCTGTACAAAACGACAGACTGGTGGTGACACCGCGCGCTTCGGGCACATCAAGATTAACCGCTACTTTACGTGCTGTTTTAAAGTTAAAATCCGGTTGCACAACAATGTCGGCTGTTTCGGTTTGTGGCACCGGTACCAACAGACCATTGGATGTTGCTGCCAAATTAACGTACGGATCTGCCGGTAAAGCTGCCGCCACCTCGGGGGACGAACTATCGTTGCCACCGGTCGCGACAGCCTTTTCCTCCTGTGGCCGAAGACCTTCACAACCTGTGAGCGCCAGCACCACGAATCCCGCCACGATTGCCTTATTCAATTGATTGAGTTTCATTCCGTTATTCCTCAAAGATAAAGACGGGTACTGACTTCGTCGGGTCGTACCAGTGTGCTTCTTGTGCACCGTTAGAGTTTGCAAATGTCTTAAACGAAGGATATGCCTTGGTAATTTCATTAAACTCAACCGGGTACTTCCAACGATCGCCTATTTCCAGCGCCCAAGGCATACCACCGTTAGTCAGAAAGAAAAAACCCGACTCAGGCTCGGAGGCATCCTGTCCGGCAGACGCAAACAGTGACTGAGAAAACGCTTCTGTCGGCTCTTGATTTTTCAGGTGTATCTCATACGCGCGGCCAGGGGCTGCAGCGAAATGTCCACCGTGCCAGCTTCCGGGTGTTGCAAACAGGAACGGATCAAACACGCCCGATAAAGGTACATCCTGAGGCGACAGCATCGGAATGGACAACGAAAAAGACATTTGAATAGATGACCCACACCCTTCTTCTGTTCGGTAGAAGCTGCAGTGTTCACCGGTACCCACGTGATCAAAGACATTTTCAGTAATGATAAAAATGGCCTCTGTACGATCTTCCTCCAGCGGGCTCACCGCCACCGGCAGGTCATTGATGGTAAATTCAATGTTCGCCTCATCGATGGCTCCTCGGCGAATACCGGGCAACCGGATACCAAAGCCGTTTTGATATTCAGCACCAACGGCCGCCACTTCACCTTGTATTTCCACTTTACTGAACCCGGTGACTTCCCGGTAAGTGGTGGTACGAAGATAGGCAACAAGGTCGTTCATGTCGTAGTCACCAACCAGTGGCCAGTTGTCCTCAAATGCCACCGTACTCCAGCCACTGGGTGACGGATAGGAGGTCACAATCACCGGCTTTTGTACCAGTTTTACCCGCAGATCTTCCACTTCACCGTCGGCAACACCACCAACAGGCTCCAGACCTCTTGATGTCGACAGTCTGAATCGCGCCCATGTCTCGCCCTCGGCAATACCAACAGGTACCTGAAAATAAACGGCCTGTTTACCACCGTTCATCGGTTTGTCAGCGACCAGATGCTCCTCGGCATCGAAGGTGCCGTTACGGTTGGTATCAACCCATGCGTTGAGGTAACCGCTATCGGAAGCTTCAACCATAGCGATCGCAAATTCGCCTTCGGTGACATTGGTAATAAACTGAACACCGTCTTCATCGTTCTGTACGCCATCTTCATCATCAGACAAGGGGAATGTAAAACTGTCTGACTCACCGTCTACCGCGCTGCCAAGATACAGACCCGGGTTTGACAGTAGGCCATGACGGGCGCCATTACTGGCCAATGTCGTCCCGTAGCTATCGGGTGCATCACCAAAATCGATATTGGTATTGGTTTCCAGTGACAAGGGTGCTGACGCGCATCGAGAACCGTCATTGGTGTTTGAAGCAGGACCAATCGCAAATAATTCACCGGTGGTACTGCCGGCATCGATAGCGATACGGAAGACGTGACCGTCGTTGTTACGACCGACATACAGATTACCGTTAATGTCAAAGTACGCTGCACCAAAGACGCCACTGTGGCCAATGTTACCTAACTGCACTGATGTACCGTTTTCCACATTAATCTGATGCAAAAAACCAGAGCGGTCTACAGCATACCCAAAACCATCGGTTGGGTGAAAAGACAAATCAAAAATGTTCAGTGACAGAGTTCTTCCGTCAATCACACGGGTCATGGTCTCAAAATCACTGGCTGCCGGGTCGAGTCCAATGGAATACAGACCGTAGTTTGAACCACCACGATAGACGTAGTACTTGTTTAATGCCGGGTTGACGTCACCCACATAAAAGTTCTGATTGGTGATATTGACACCTTCAAGCGGCTCCACTGACCAATCATTGTGAATACGCGCTGGCTGGTTATGCTCGTAACTCCACGCGTAAATAAACCGATCATTTTCGTTAAAGCCCACACCATTCAAGGGCCGCGAGACACCATGTTGCGGTGCAATAAGCTGATAGTCTCCTGTGACCAGATTAATCGCATAGGTTTGTGCGACTTTGCCCTGAGTCAAAAATGCCTTGGCCGGACAGCCGTCAAATGCCGTCGCCGCAAACGTTACCTCTTGTGCGGACACCGGGCCGGAGAGCCCCATTGACCCACCCAGACACAACAGCACAGCAGCGACCGTCTGTCTCAGTGATAACGAATGCTTATGTTGAATTGGGGATCGTGTTAATCCCAAATGGCACGTTGCGTCAGCAACATTACCCGGAAGGTCTTTGCTCATTCCTTTGCCTCGTTCTTGATAGTCCATTATTTTTATACGCCTTGCCAGCTTACTGGCTGCCGACTCATTGTCGGTGACAGGCGCTCCCGGAAAAGAGCCGTATGACTTTCTTTTCAGTTTCCGTGTTTGCGGCTACAGCACGTGTGTTCTTAAACGTCTGACAATTGGCTCGATCTTTAAGTCTTCAAACCTCTGACTGAGTCTCACCCGATGTATTAACTGATACACACTTATGCGCCACATTGGCACCGTCGATCGCCAAAGGATGAGTTTGTGCTCAATTAATAGTGCCCGGTTCCGATAAACCGGATCTACAGGCGGTAATGAGGCGAATGATTCGCGGATTGCCTTTCAGGAGAGGGATTTTGCCAAGGCCGAATATGGGTTGCACTGGATGCTGTACTGACGGTAACGAGTCGCCCGCATGAGCACTCAAGACAGACTTAAAGTCACGTTGTGGGTGCCCAGATTCTGGCCTGCCATGGGCGGCACTGAGTTGCATACGCATGCCCTCGCGCATCATCTTGCCGACATACACACCGTTGATGTCATCACCCACGCCGATACCAACGACTGCGCCAGCTCAACCCTTGCCCGGGATGCAGTCCTGAGCCAAACCACTCGGTACCATGATGGCAATATCACCATCCATCGCACAGGCTTTGACGGCATAAAAAAAACCATCGGCGCATTTATCGGTCGTTTTCACAATAGCCAACCCCTGTTCCGCAAACTGTTCTCATTGTATTTTCGTTGTTGTATCAAACCGCGCACAGCGGCGATCACACAAAACAGCGACCTTATACATTATGTCTACAACGGGCTGACAGACGCAGCACTCCTTGCCGCAGAACATGCTGAGCTACAGGGCATACCGTTCGTGTTTACGCCGAATGTTCTGAACACGGCAGCACACGGCAGCCCTTGGGATTCAGGCGCTTTTCATCATTTGTATGGAGTTGCAACGTCAATCATTGCGTTGACACAACACGAAGCAGACTGGCTTGTCGCACGTGGTGTCTGCGCGAGTAAACTGACGGTTGTGCCGTATGGCCCCATTCTCGAACCGAGCGCTGAAGCCGCCCGCTTCAGACGTCGCATTCACGCAGAGGATGACCCTATCGTGCTGTTTTTGGGGCGCGTAGTGCCTATCAAAGGATATGATCTTCTGCTCACTGCCATTCAGCAAGTCTGGCAAGATCACCCGACCGCCCGACTGGTATTTGTAGGGCCGGCTATCGCAGCATCAAGAGCGTTAATCAGTGCGCTGGACGATACACGT
>CALDUO010000103.1 GCA_937923745.1 uncultured Granulosicoccaceae bacterium | reverse complement strand
CTCACGTTGTACGATCGGTGAGCGCCGTTCGTCACCGTAGGTTTCGATATCTTCTTTCAGTTCTTTCTTTATCAGCGTCTTCATGCGCCGCTCTGATCCCAGCGTGTCTTGCAAGCCAGCTCGCTCTTCACGCAACGCATCCTGCTCTTCCCGTATTTTCATTTCTTCGAGCTGGGCGAGATGACGCAGTTTGAGTTCGAGAATAGCCTCTGCCTGAATATCGCTAATTTTAAAACGCTTCATCAATACAGGCTTTGGGTCATCGTTGTTTCTGATGATCGCAATGACCTCATCAATATTGAGATAGGCCTCCATCAGACCTTCCAATATATGCAGTCGGGCCTCTACCTTGTCCAGTCGCCACTGGAGCCGTCGACGGACCGTCTCGGTTCGGTACTCCAGCCACTCCTTGAGCACAGTGCGCAGGTTTTTCACCTGTGGCCGACCGTTTAAACCGATCATGTTCATGTTGACACGATAGGTTCGCTCCAGATCGGTGACGGCGAATAAATGCTGCATCACAGCGTCGGTGTCCACCCGATTACTCCGGGGTGTGATAACGAGGCGGGTGGGACTTTCGTGATCGGATTCATCCCGCAGATCTTCAATCATCGGGAGTTTTTTGGCACGCATTAGGGTGGCTATCTGTTCGAGCACACGTGAACCCGATACCTGAAACGGCAGTGCATTCACAATGATATCGCTACCTTCGCGCTCATACACGGCGCGCATACGCACTGACCCATGGCCGGTTTCATAGATACGGTCGAGCTCTTCCGAACTGGAAATGACCTCGGCAGATGTCGGGTAGTCAGGTCCGTGTACATGCTCACGTAAATCAGCCAGCGTCGCTTTGGGCTTGTCCAGCAGATGAATACAGGCCTGTCCGATTTCACGAATGTTATGCGGGGGTATGTCGGTGGCCATGCCCACTGCTATACCTGTCGTGCTGTTGAGCAAAATGTTGGGCAAGCGTGCCGGTAACAGACGGGGCTCACTTAAGGTACCGTCAAAATTGGGCATCCAGTCAACCGTGCCCTGCCCCAGTTCCTGCAACATGCTTTTGGAATACCGCGCCAGACGTGACTCGGTGTAACGCATCGCGGCAAACGATTTCGGGTCATCCTGCGAACCCCAGTTACCCTGTCCGTCGATGAGTGGGTAACGGTAAGTAAACGGCTGGGCCATAAGCACCATCGCCTCGTAACACGCGGAATCACCGTGTGGGTGAAACTTACCGAGTACATCACCAACAGTACGTGCCGACTTTTTATGTTTGGAGACCGCCGATAATCCCAGCTCGGACATCGCGTAAACGATACGGCGCTGTACGGGTTTGAGTCCGTCGCCAATGTTGGGTAATGCACGATCCAAAATGACATACATGGAATAATCCAGGTATGCTTTTTCAGTGAACTCACTTAACGCAAGTTCTTCGATGCCATCATCTGGCACTAACGGGTCTGACACAATAAAACTGCCTTCTTAAGCCTGCAAACCACGATGACGGATCACGCGGTTAATAAGTGTGTTGGTAGAGCTATCATGACTGGCCACCTGAGTACCGGCCGAGAGCTCTGCATGAATTTTTTTCGCGAGCGCTTTACCCAGTTCAACACCCCACTGATCAAATGCATTGATATCCCAAATGGCTGCCTCAACAAATACCTTGTGCTCGTACAGCGCGACCAGTGAGCCCAGCGTGTACGGATCGACCCGTTGCAGCAACAACGTGTTGGTGGGACGGTTACCCGGAAAGGTGCGGTGACCCGTCAGGCGACGAATCTCTTCGGCCGAATAGCCGGCCTCTTCCATTTCAAGGCTAAGCTCCTCGGCATTTTTGCCTTTCATCAATGCTTCGGTTTGCGCAAAACAGTTAGCCAGCAAAATCGTGTGATGATCGTCTTCCGGGTTGAGACTTTCCACCGGAATAATAAAGTCTGCCGGTATCAGGTGTGTACCCTGATGCAACAGCTGAAAAAAAGCGTGTTGACCGTTGGTGCCAGGTTCACCCCAGACAACAGGGCCGGTGTCATAGTTGACCGGCTGACCGTCACGGGTCACAGATTTACCGTTGCTTTCCATCATCAGTTGTTGAAGGTAAGCAGGAAACCTATGCAGGTACTGGTCATAGGGCGCGACCAAATGACTGGTGGCACCACAAAAACCGGTGTACCAGAGCGTCAGTAACGCAAGCGTGACCGGCATATTTTGCTCAAGCGGCGCAGTTTTGAAATGCTCATCCATGTCAGCCGCACCCTTTAACAGAGACTCAAACCGATCCATGCCAATGGACAGCGCTACCGAGAGTCCTATTGCCGACCACAACGAATAACGGCCACCCACCCAATCCCAGAACTCAAACATGTTGTCGGTATCAATGCCGAAAGCTGCAACTTCTTCAGCATTGGTCGACAACGCAACAAAGTGCTTTGAGACTGCTTTGTCGTTGCCGCCATTGTCCAAAAACCAACGTCTGGCGCTGTGTGCATTGGTCAGTGTCTCTTGCGTAGTAAACGTTTTCGACGCAATGATAAACAATGTCGTGTTGGGCGACAGGTCTTTTAACGCCTCACAGATGTGCGTGCCGTCCACGTTCGACACAAAATGAAAGTTCAAACGATCATGCCGGTATTTTTTTAAGGCCTCTGTTGCCATCAATGGTCCCAGGTCTGACCCACCGATACCGATATTGACCACGTCGGTGATCGGCTGCCCGTCGTATCCTTTCCACACACCCTCGCGCACCGAGTCACTGAACACCCGCATATGTGCCAGCACCGCACGCACCTGAGGCATGACATCATCACCGTCGACCATGACCGGCTCATCACCGCGATACCGTAACGCCGTGTGTAATACCGCACGTTGTTCGGTCACATTTATGGGTTCACCGCGGAACATGGCAGCAATCTGTGACGACACATCACGTTCATTCGCCAAATCAATCAGCAACGACAGTGTCTCGTCTGACACCCTGTTTTTGGAATAGTCGAGATGGATGCCGGCAGCAGAGAGCGACAGTCGGGCTGCCCGATCCGCGTCAGTGGAAAACAGCTGTTTCATCGTCACCGACGCGGTCAGATCATAGTGGGTCTGCAGCGCCTGCCACGACCGTGTCTCTTTTAAGTCAGTCATAGTGCCGGTAGTTATTGTCAGTGGTGAACGTTTCGCGTGACGGCGTCAGGTGTAACCTTAAACGGGGTGTGGTTTGACGCAGCCAGCGTACAGGATCGCTGTCGAGACAGGTGCCGGTATCTGCACTCAGTCACCAGACGCGTGTTTAGCCAGTAATTGTAGCTTGCATGCCATAATAATGCAGATGACAGAGCCAACCGAATTATTGATCGTTGAAGGCAGATCTGCCGAGCAGGCACTGAAGTCGGTTGTCGCTCGGCGATTCCAGAGCGTCCTGGCAATGCAGGGTAAAGTACCCAACGCCGAGCGAGTCACTGCTGATCGCCTGACGAACAACCCGGCGTGCCAACGACTGTTCGAACACCTTGGGTGTGGCACCGGCGTACACTGTCATCCAGACGACCTGAGGTTTGATCGACTCATTCTTGTGTCGGATGGTGATATCGACGGGCTGCACGCACAGGCGCTGTTGCTGAGTGTATTCTGGCACTACCTTACACCGCTGGTGGCCAGTGGCAGAGTCATGACCGTCACCTGCCCCATGTATGCTATTCGGACGCCACCAACTGAAGACAACACTGGTGCAACCGACGGCAACGCTGGCGTCGATGACGCATGGGTCACCCGCTACGCTTGGTCAGAGCATGAACAAAGACGTCATCTGGCAAGCATGGCTGACCCTGCCAACGCTAGAATAAGCTATATCAAGGGTATCGCCTCGTTGCCACCCGACGAGTGCCATACACTGCTGGTCAATCCTGCGACCAGGCTTACCCGCCCGCTAACACTAACTGCTGTTTCAGACTAAACCCGGAGAATGCCATGAGAACCGTACCCAAACTGACCCTCGACGATGCCCGCATCATGATGGCAGCCTGCGAAGCCAAAGCCACAGAAATCGGGCAAGACATGGACATCGCCATAACCGACGATGCCGGTGTGTTGCTCATGTTTCACCGTATGGATGGCGGCCGCATCACCAGCGTCGATATCTCCATCAGCAAATCATTCACGGCCTCAGCTGCCCGCAAATCCACCCGCGACTACGGCAAGGTCAGTCAGTCGGGTGATCCGGCGTTCGGTATTCATGTGAGTAATCAGGGCCGTTTTATGATCTTCGCAGGGGGACTACCCGTTTTTGTTGATGGCGAAATCGTCGGTGGCGTTGGCTGTAGCTCAGGCACTCCGGACCAGGATGAAATCGTCGCCCAGGCTGGCATCGATGCTTTTATGGCCACACTGCCAGGTTAACAACAGCTCCCGACATTTTTCAGATCATCAATTTAAACGACAAACCGGTGACCTCCAGGGCACAGCCCTTGTGTCAGTCCAAGCCTGTGCCCTTGACCGGTTTTTGGTCTTGTCCCGAGGTCGTGCGACTGGCTGAGCGACTGGCCGGGAGCGGTACGCTGCGATTAGCGTTGCGTAGCACCCACCAGTCAGATCACTGTCAGGTAGCCCAACCATCAGCGAAAAACCGATCAAGGCATACTGTGCAGCCAATCGTGTTTGGTCTGATACCGGGGGTGTCTCCATGAGCCAGACGTTCACATTGCCGTTATGGGCGATAGTGCTGATTGGCGCACTCGCACTGCTGTCCCTGATTCATCATTTCCTGTTGCCATCGGTGCGCTGGATTCTCCGGCGCCGCGTCAACCGGGTGATTGACGAGGTCAATCAGCGTCTCGCGTTACAAATTCCATCCTTTAAATTAACCCGTCGCGAAGTACTGATTGACCGACTCGTCTATCACCCCGATGTCATCGAAGCGGTAGCGCTGGAGGCCAAAGAGCAACAGGTGCCCAGAGAGGTTCTGATGGCCAGGGTGCGCACCTACGCACGCGAGATCGTGCCTGCGTTTAACGCCTTTTTGTATTTCAAGTGCGGATATTGGGTTGCGCGACGAATTGTTCACCTGCTGTATCGCGTCAGACTTGGCTTTGCCAATGATGCATCGCTAAGTGATCTCTCCCCGACTGACAGCGTGGTGTTTCTGATGAATCACCGAAGCAACATGGACTACATTCTCGCCACCTACCTCGCGGCCGAAAAAACCACGTTGTCCTATGCGGTTGGCGAGTGGGCCAGAGTGTGGCCGCTGCAGCAGCTAATTCGGCTTATGGGTGGTTTTTTTGTCCGACGGGACTCTTCGAATCCGCTCTATCGCAGGGTGCTGCAATCCTATGTGCAAATGGCCGCCGAGGGAGGTGTGCCGCAAGCTGTGTTTCCGGAGGGCCGGTTAAGCAGGGACGGTCATCTCGCACCACCGAAATTGGGTCTGCTGGGTTATCTTACCAAAGGATTTGATCCGGCCGGTGACCGCGACATCGTGTTTGTGCCTGTAGGCATCAACTACGATCGTGTACTCGAAGACCGCACGCTCGTGCAATCATCCAGTCGCAAGCTACCTGAAAAACGTGGCTTTTTTACGCTGTGGCATGCGTTGCGTTACGTCTACAAAAACCTGTGGCTCGCACTCAGAGGCCGCCGATATCGAAACGGCTACGCCTGTGTCAATTTTGGTGAACCGGTATCACTGCGCAACTGGCTCGCTAATCATCAATACCTGTCAGACCCACTGGCAACACAACCGCTCACCCCTGAAGACCCGCCACCGATCGAGACGGTGACACAAGCACTGGCCGACGATCTTATGGAACGCGTTGGCGAGATAATTCCGGTGTTGCCGGTGGCATTGGTCGCGACACTGTTTACGCAAAATCCGGGTGTTGAACTGACGGCGATCGATATCAAAACCCAAGTCGATACGCTGATCAGGTCGCTCGAAGCGAAGGGGCACAAGGTCTATATTCCACGCAATAACCTCGATTACGCTGTGACCGTGGGTATTCGTATGCTGACCATGCGCTATCTGTTACTGGATCGTGAAGGCGTGTTAAGCGCCAATGCAGACGAAACTGCTCTACTCCATTATTATGCGGCGTCAATTGCGCATTTGGTCGCGGAGTGATCTGAACATGGTTGAATCTGACTTCGTCATCGTTGGCGCAGGGTCAGCAGGTTGTGTGCTTGCTGAACGGCTCAGTGCGAGTGGCCGCTATTCGGTGACATTACTCGAAGCGGGTGGGTCCGATAAAAAGTTCTGGATTCAAGTGCCAATTGGTTATGGCAAAACCTTCTACGACGCGGCCGTCAATTGGCAATACACAACCGACCCGGTCGAGGCCCTGAAGAGCCGCACCAGTTACTGGCCGCGTGGCAAAGTACTGGGCGGGTCGAGTTCGATCAATGCCATGGTCTATATCCGCGGACAAGCGTCCGATTTTGATGACTGGGCAGCGCGCGGTAATCCGGGTTGGTCAGCCGCCGAGGTGATGCCCTACTTCGAACGATTCGAAGATCGTGGTGACAATCCGTCGGGCTTGCACATCACTGACACTGAAGATGCTATTCATCCGCTGAATCAGTCCTGGTTCGATGCAGGTCAACAGGCCGGGTTCTCGCGGACACACAATTTTAATACCGATCAGTTCGAAGGCTTTGGCCGATATGACATCACCACCAAAGGTGGTCGCCGACATTCCACAGCACGTGCTTTTCTTGGGCCTGCAGCAAGACGGCCCAACTTACAGATCATCACGCACGCCCATGCCACACGTGTACTGTTTGACGGGCAACGCGCCACTGGCGTGGCGTATCAGCATCAATCCGGCAACCGCACCATCAACGCTCACCGTGAGGTCATCTTAAGCGCTGGTGCGATCAATTCACCGCAGTTATTGCAGCTGTCGGGAATCGGCGATGCTGCTTTGTTGCAATCGCTGTCGATACCACTGGTTAACGACAGACCCGCAGTCGGTCAAAATCTGCAGGATCACATCGCAGTCAATTACTATTATAAGAGTCTGGTGCCGACCATGAATGACACGCTCTACCCGTTGAGCGGGAAGCTCCGGGCAGGCTTGCAATACCTGCTGACGCGCAAGGGGCTGTTGTCGCTGAGCGTGAATCAGTGTGGCGGTTTTGTCAAAACGCGTCAAAACCTTGCGCACCCGGACGTACAGCTTTATTTCACACCAGCGAGCTATACCAAAGCGCGACCAGGCGAAAGACCCATCATCCACCCCGACCCCTATTCTGCTTTCTTGTTGTCCTTCCAGCCCTGTCGGCCGACCAGTCGCGGCAGCCTCTCCATTCGTTCCACCGATCCATTTCAACACCCGAGCATCCAACCGGCGTATCTGTCTACTAACGACGATGTCGATACCGTGCTTGCCGGTTGTCGGCTATTGCGCGAACTTGCCGCGACGGACGCACTATCGAGCATCATCAAAGAGGAGTTTATGCCGGGTCAGGCGGTACAGACTGATGAGCAGCTACTGGACGATTTTCGTGAGCGGGCCGATACGGTGTTTCATCCGGTTGGCACCTGCATTATGGGTAAAGACGCCAACAACAGCGTGGTGGATCCATCGCTTCGTGTGCATGGCTGCGACGCATTGCGAGTCATTGACGCGTCTGTATTTCCGAATCTGACCTCCGGCAATACCAATGCACCAACCATTATGGTGGCCGAGAAAGGCGCAGAGCTCGTGTTGCAAGCACACGCCTAAAAACGATCACGCCCCGCAATATCCAGATTGTTGATCCGGGTTTTTCTCAACAATTTCAGTAGCAGTCCACGCCCGGTCTTTAACAGGGGATAAAGCACCCGTGCAACCTGAGGCGAGCGAAACACCCAGTAATTAAGTCGGTTGAACACACCCGAACGACTGCTCATCAGTGCCAGTGCGTGAATGGCATCAGAGCCGTAATACAGTTGATTATCGGTTTTGAGCACCATACCCTCATCGATATCGAGCCCGGCTGCGGTGATCTCTCGCATCACCGTTGAGTCCTCGCGCGCATCCACCAGCACAAGCTCGCCGACCGACTGGCGTAATCGGACCATGCCGACATAATTGTCACACGCCGGGCACTCGCCGTCGTACACCAGCAGTAGTTTTGGCAATGTGGATTCAGTACTCATTCGCTGTCACTTCATCTATTCCTGATAATACCGGATAATACCCGGTCAACATCACCACGGCACCTTGCATGAACCCGGATCTCGGTAAGTTACAACCCTACCCGTTTGAGAAACTCAAAGCGCTGCTGTCTGGCGTGGAGGCGGGCAACAACGCGCCAATCTCGTTATCGGTCGGCGAGCCGCGTCACAGCGCCCCCGACTTCATTCAGACCGCGCTCGACACCCATTGGCGTGGCATCGAAAAATACCCGCCAACGCGAGGCTCCGATGAACTTCGGGAGGCTATTTCGCAATGGCTGCTTCGGCGTTTTCATCTGAACAACTACCCGGTGTCGCCGGTTGATCAAATTTTGCCGGTGAATGGCACCCGAGAGGCCCTTTTCGCTATTGCACAGTGCTTGCTCGATCGAGGCTCAAACAAGCAAGTTGTGCTCGCCCCGAACCCGTTCTATCAGATATACGAAGGGGCGATCTATCTGGCCGGGCTTCAACCGACATTTTATAACCTCGACGCACCACGTGACGATACCGCACCGGCCGGTCGCCCCGGTTACTGGGACAACGACGACCCAAGATGGGCACAGGTGCAGCTCATCTATATCTGCAATCCCGGCAACCCCACCGGACAGGTCATGTCAAAAGACGCGCTGATCGAGCTGATTGAGCTCGCCGAGCGACATGACTTTATTATTGTCAGTGACGAGTGTTATTCAGAAATTTATCGCGACGAGAACCACCCGCCACCGGGTTTACTGGAAGCCGCTGCCAACCGGGGCCAGGTATCAGATGACAAAACACCCCTTGATCATTGCCTCGTGTTTCACAGTCTGTCCAAACGCTCTAATTTACCGGGACTACGATCAGGTTTTGTCGCCGGAGGACAGGCGCTGATCGAGCAATTTTTACTCTATCGCACTTACCATGGCTGCTCCATGTCCCCTCCGGTACAGGCTGCCAGCACACAAGCGTGGCTAGACGAAACCCACGTGGTTAACAACCGCCAACGGTACAATGAAAAATATGAGGCAGTGTTACCGATTTTGGCCCCGGTGCTGCCGGTCGAACAGCCTGCCGCCGGTTTCTATCTTTGGCCCGACCTCGGTATGGACGACGAACAATTTACCCGTGACATGTATAACCGATACAATATCGCTGTCGTGCCGGGGTCGTATCTGTCGCGCACAGTCGATGGTGTGAATCCCGGTAAAAACCACACCAGACTGGCACTGGTTGCAGAACTCGAAGACTGCATCACTGCAGCCACGCATATTCGGGACTATCTGGCTGAGCAGCAGTAACTGCCAAACCGTTACCCCTGACAATAAACCCTGACAATTTTCCCGGACAACAAACCCGGGTAATAAACTTGGGCAATTGGCCCAAACAAAATACTAAAGAGTGAGCACACATGAGTAACCTCGAGTCGATCATCGAAGACGCGTTTGAACAGCGCGCCGAAATTTCACCCGGTACTGCGAGCCCGGAAATTCGAAACGCGGTTGCTGAGGCTATCGAGCTACTCGACTCCGGCAAAGCCCGAGTTGCCGAGCAGCGCGGCGTCGGTGACTGGGTCGTTAACGAGTGGCTAAAAAAAGCCGTACTGCTGTCGTTCAGGCTCCAGGACAATGCACCGATGGAAGCTGGCGGCTACACACAGTTCTACGACAAGGTTGACACCAAATTCGGTCAATGGACGGCTCAACAATTCAGTGAAGCCGGTGTTCGGGTCGTGCCACCCGCGGTTGCCCGTAAAGGATCTTATCTTGCGCCGGGCACTGTCATGATGCCGTCTTATGTGAATTTAGGCGCTTATGTAGACAGCGGCACGATGGTCGATACTTGGGCGACCGTCGGTTCTTGCGCACAAATTGGCAAAAACGTGCATCTGTCAGGCGGTGTCGGCATTGGCGGTGTTCTCGAACCACTGCAGGCAACACCCACCATTATTGAAGACAACTGTTTTATCGGTGCCCGATCCGAGATCGTTGAAGGGGTTATTGTAGAAGAAGGTGCAGTGGTATCAATGGGTGTGTACATTGGTCAAAGCACTCGCATCTATGATCGTGAAAACGACACGGTAATCTACGGACGGGTACCGGCGGGTTCTGTTGTGGTGTCCGGCAACCTGCCATCGAGCGACGGCAAATACAGTCTCTATTGCGCAGTGATCGTAAAACGCGTTGATGAAAAAACCCGCAGCAAGGTTGGCATTAACGAGCTGTTGAGAATTGTCGACTGATGGTCACCGTGTACGGTATTAAAAATTGCGACACGGTCAAAAAGGCCTGTCGCAAACTGGACGCGCTCGGCGTCGACTACACGTTTCACGACTACAAAAAATCAGGGGTCGAGTCAGCAACACTCGAGGCCTGGATCGCCGAATGTGGCATTGACGTGTTGATCAACAAGCGCGGCACTACCTGGCGCAAATTACCGGAGAGCACACGAGACAGCCTTGATGCCACCTCAGCGGTGGCTGTGATGCAGGAGCATACGTCGGTGATCAAGCGACCGGTAATAGAACACAGCGGTGCGTTGATTGTTGGCTTTGATGAAGACCTGTACGACAGTACCTTTGGTTAGGCCACTTATCACGAACTCAGGTCACGCCTGACAATCCGTCAGGCGTTACGCGCGTTACGCTGGGCCTCGGTCAGCGCAACGTTGTCGCGCAAATACACGGGTTTTGCCAATGCGGCATCGACACCCAACCCGCTCTCAAAATCTGGCTTACCAATCAGCAGTATGTCACGAGCCGACGGATACACAGTCTCTGCGTGACCCGACAGACCCTCCTCTATGAGATCACTGAGCACATCGTGATAGGCCTGAAAACCTGATCCGGCTGCTATCCAGTGTGCCGCCGTTGTGCCCGTGGGTAGCCTCACCTGCTGCGGATCGAGCACTGCCTCCTCGCCAACCAACTGCATGACGCTCTCGCCGGTAGATTCGTCGGCAACAGTATAGGCACCCTTATACACCTGATTCATACGCGCATCGATCAGCGCAAGACAGTGTCGTTGTTGCGTTGTGCGGTAAATACCCTGGGCGATAGCAGTCAGACTCGACACACCGACAACCGGACAATCAACAGACATCGCGATACCCTGCGCCAGTGCAGTTGCTATTCGCACACCGGTAAAGCTGCCTGGTCCTCGACCGAAAATAACAGCATCGAGTTGCGCAGGCACCAGCTCAGCCTCGCTCATCAACCGGTCTATCATGGGTAAGACCAGCTTTGCATGCTGCTGTGGCGCGACTTCGTATCGTTCGATTATGTCGCCGCCGCTCAATAACGCTGCTGAACAGGCCTCGGTGGATGTGTCTACACTTAATAAATTCATGACTGTCTGTGTTAACAGGTCTGGTTTAGCATGTTTGAGTTAACTGCTTTGCTGTTACTGATTGGTATTTACCGGGTGCTGTCGTGACTGTGCTATTGATTGAGGCGATGCTGTCGCCCTACCGTCGCATCGAATAGTCGTCAGCCGGATGTTGAGCATTTATTAGCCCGTCTGGGACGAATACCCCGTAAATCGTGCGTCAATTATGGGCAAGCCATGCGTGGGCGTGTCTATGCCTGCAAAGCTTTTAACTGTCAGAGACGGCGTCAACTGTCGCGTCAGTGGTGTCGACAACTTCCTCAAAAAAATAGGTTACTTCTTCAAGCTCTCGTGTGATCGGCATCGGAGGCAGGCTGTTGATAAACAGCTCGCCGTAGTCGCGCGACTGAATTCTGGGGTCACACAAGACCAGTACGCCACGGTCGGTGACATCACGAATCAGTCTGCCGACACCCTGTTTTAACGCTATCGCCGCCTGCGGCAGCTGATATTCATAAAACGGATTACCACCCGATTCTTTCATGCCATCAATGCGGGCGCGCATCACCGGTTCACCGGGAGATCCGAAGGGTAGCTTATCGATCACCACACAGGACAAGGCATCACCACGGACATCAACGCCTTCCCAAAAACTCGATGTGCCGAGCAACACAGCATTGCCGAGCGACTGAAACGCCTCTACCAGCTCCCGCTTGGGCTTTTGCCCCTGAATCAATATCGGAAACGTTAACCGTGATGCGAGCCATTGCGCTGCATCGTTTAATGCCCGATAACTGGTAAACAACACAAAGGTTCTGCCACCGCCTGCCTGAATGACCGGCAGTATCGTTTCCATCACGCGGGTGGTGTATTCGGGTGCTGACGGTTGTGGTAGGTTTTCGGGTAAATACAACAGCGCATTTTCGGTGTAATTAAACGGACTGTCTACCTGCAACTCACGGTTTTCACTGATGCCGAGGCGGGTTTTAAAATGACTGAAGTCGCCACCGACTGCCAGTGTCGCAGACGTAAACACCCATGTAGCCGGCAGACCCTGCATCGCTTTTTGAAATGGCTCTGCGACATCCATCGGTGTCATATTGAGCGAAAAGCCGGTGCGGAAGGTTTCGAACCAATGGATAAAACGACCGGAGGCCTGCTCTTCCAAAAAACGCTGCAGGGTTTCCGTGTGCTGACGGCAACGGCGGAAACAACTCTCCAGCCCCTTACCTCGCCCGGCATTGGCATCCAGCGAGTCGTTCAGCACGCCTAAAATACGAGTTAAATGTGCGCTTTCACGCTCAATGGCAGATTCATCACGCACCGTGACCCAGGCATCTTTGCGCGGATCAATGCCAAACGCGAGTCGAAAATGGCGGACCGCATTTTCAAGCTCACTGGCATGATCACGCAAACTGATGGTGTCAGGTGCTTCGTGCAGTTGTTCAATGGTGACATCACGCGCCAGATCGAGTAGCTGGCGGCTACTGACTTTTTGACCAAAAAAACTCGCAGCGATTTCCGGTAGTTGGTGCGCCTCATCGATAATAAAACCATTGGCGCTGGGCAGCAAATCACCAAACCCGGATTCCTTCAACGCAAGATCTGCACACAGCAGATGATGGTTCACGACCACAAGATCGGCTTCCTGCGCACGCTTTCGCGCTGCATGAATAAAGCAGTCGCCGAGTTCCTCGGGTTCGTGTTTCGAGCAGAATTCATCGCTGGACGTGATCAGCCCCCACACCGGTGAATCTTCGGGGACATCGAGCACCTCGGCGATGTCGCCGGTGGTGGTCATTCGTGACCAATCCTGGATTAGGTGTAAATGCTGAATCAGGTTTGGGTCACGGACCGCGGCGTGTTGCAGAGCACGCGCCAGTCGATGTCGGCACAGATAGTTGGCGCGCCCTTTGAGCAAACTGACGTTAAGATCAGAGGTCAGTGCGCGGCGGACCAGCGGTAAATCGGTGTGGAACAGTTGATCCTGGAGATGCCGGGTGCCGGTGGATACGATGATTCGTTTGCCGGACACGATGGCCGGTACCAGATATGCGAACGTTTTTCCGGTGCCAGTGCCAGCCTCACCGACCAGCGTGGCCTGTTGTTCTAATGCATCAAATACAGCGGATGCGAGGTGTTGTTGCTCTCGCCTCGGCGCAAACCCGTGCAGGCTTTCTGCAATGGGACCACCGTGATCAAGCAGCGCCTCGACATTGAGGTCAATACTGATACAGCTGCACCATTTTGTGGGCATC
>CALDUO010000102.1 GCA_937923745.1 uncultured Granulosicoccaceae bacterium | reverse complement strand
GGTGGCCCGAATCGTTCAAGGACATGATCTGGCAGTGTTTCTTTTTTTGCGGCACTGCCACTATTAACGTGTGATATCACGCTAAGCACCAACGCAGTGACGAATAGCGTTAGCAGGGTTTTCAGTGCGAAGGGTCGTGATCGTGAAGCCTGGGTTTTCATAGCCGAATGCCTTGACAGTGGTTTCAGTTACCGACCCCGGCCTCTTCGAAAAGTTCGTGTGTCAGTTGACGAGGCGAGAGGCCATGTGTTGTTTGTACACCATCCGCGACCCAGTCTTACCCTTGCCCGGATGCATGGCCACAAACTAGGCCACAAGCAAGGCCACAAGCAAGGCTCAGAACCTAATTCGCAACTTCATTCGGAACCGTGGTTGTGATCAGTGTCGCATCGGGGTACTGGTTAACTACCCGTCAGGTGGCAGGCGTTGTATACGGCGGCATTGGTTGGCAAACGATTGGGTGCGGTATCGTTGAGGTTAGGTGATATCATTCCAGCCAATAGGCCGACACAGGCTCATGGAGATCACAGAGATGACAGAAGTAGCGTCACAGGCGAAACCGCTGAATGCTGTGCGGCCCCGTCGCAGCTTTATATTTACGCCGGGACTGCGACCCGACATGTATCCAAAGGCACTCGCCTGTGGCACGGATATCGTCTGTGTCGAACTTGAGGACGGCATCGCACCCAAAGACAAAAACGCGGCGCGGTCTGCGGCTTTATCATTATTTGAACAGCCACAGGCTAATGATGGTGTTGAACGTATGGTCAGGATTAACTGCCTGCGCGAGGCGTTTGGCGTGGCGGACGTGCAGGCCATCCTCAACACAGATTCGCCACCGCCTGCGTTAATGTTGCCCAAAGTTCGCACGCCGGAGGAGGTAAGGTGGCTTGACGATCTGCTGACTGAACGCGGTCATACAACCCGCCTGCATGTCATCATTGAAACCAATGAGGGGCTGCAGGCAGCGTTCGATATAGCGCACAGTAGTCAGCGAATTGATGCGTTGTTTTTTGGAGGGGTAGATATGGCTGCGGAGTTGCGCTGCCAAAATGCATGGGAGCCACTGCTATACGCAAGGTCACGTGTCGTACACGCGGCAGCGTCAGCAGGTGTCGATGTTATTGATGTGCCTTATCTGGATCTCGAAGATCCTGACGGTATGGTTGAAGAGGCAAAAAAGGCCAAGGCGTTGGGTTTCTCGGGTAAGGGGTCGGTTCACCCAAAACAAATTGCGGCGCTCAACGCCGTGTTTACACCTACCGAAGATGAAATATCGCGAGCCAGAAGAATTACCGAAACCTTTGAGCAGGCGGATACCGGGTTGGTTGTCATTGACGGTAAACTGATCGAGAAGCCGGTATTGCGGGAAATGTATCGTATCCTGGCGATCGCAGATCGAATCACGTCGTAATTAATGGGGTCAATTGCCGTGTTGCGAAGCAAAGTTGCCTTACACTTATTTTCAGGGACAAACGACTGGTAGATCAGACTTAACCTGATTAAAAGACACGTTTAATTGCCGCAACAGATACAGCCGGTGGCAACAGTGTCCAACCGCCACCACCGACAAACCTACCGGGGCCAGACTATTGTCAGACACTAACTTAACTTGCTGCGGGCCGGGCTACGCATCTCCGGCAGAGGCGATGAAAGCGCCGCGCGAAAAACTGTTGTACACCATAGCCATCTATGTGGGCACCGGTATTCAACAGCCCGACTACCTTGCAACCATTGATGCTGATCCAGAGAGTCCAACTTACTCGCAGGTCATTAGTCGTTGTGAAATGCCGGGCATTGGCGATGAGCTGCATCACATGGGGTGGAATGCGTGTTCGTCTTGCTTTGACGACGGCAGCATGGAGCGTCGTTATTTAATCGTGCCCGGTGTACGCAGCTCCAATTTGCATATCATCGACTGTGCCACTGATCCAAAGCGGCCGGTTTTACACAAGGTCATTTCAGGTGATGACATCAAACGCAAAACCAATTTGTCAGCACCGCACACCGTGCATTGTTTGGGTTCGGACATCATCATTTCGATGCTCGGCGACGCCAAGGGTAATGCACCAGGCGGTTTTCTGCATCTGAACAAAGACTTTGACATTGTTGGACGATGGGAAAACGATTTGGGTGGTATGAAGTTTAACTATGACTTCTGGTATCAACCACGCCACAACGTCATGGTCTCCAGTGAGTGGGCGGCACCCAATACGTTCATGCCGGGCTTCGACCTCGAAGAAGTAGGTTTGCTCAAATATGGCCGTGAAATTCATTTTTGGGACTTCGAAAAAAAGACGGTCGAGAACACCGTGTATCTGGGTGAAGACGGCCTCGTACCGCTGGAAGTCAGATTTCATCACGACCCAGCGTCAACACATGGTTTTGTCGGTGCCGCACTGTCGTCCAATATTATTCACTGGTATCGCAAAGATCAGGAATGGATCGTTGAGAAAATCATTGATGTCGAAAACGAACGCCACCCCGACTGGCCCATTCCGTTGCCTGGCTTGATCACCGTCATTTTGATTTCCATGGACGACCGGTTTCTGTATTTCAGTAATTGGTTACATGGTGATATTCGGCAGTACGATATCACCGACCCGCATAACCCGGTTTTGACCGGGCAGGTGTGGATGGGCGGCATGCTGAACAAGGCTCCCAGCGTCAATGGCGTTGAGATTGCCGGTGGCCCGCAAATGATACAGCTCAGCCTTGATGGCAAACGATTGTTCGTCACTACGTCCCTTTTCTCTACATGGGACAATCAGTTCTATCCGGATATTCGACACAAGGGTGGCGTCATGCTGATGGTTGATTGTGATACCGAAGATGGCGGCATGGTTATCAATAAAGATTTTATCGTTGATTTTGGACAAGAGCCGAATGGTCCGTCGCGTTGTCACGAGACCCGTTATCCGGGTGGCGATTGTACTTCTGATATCTGGCTGTAACAGACCCATTTTGCGCGACAGGTTAAAACGATGAATCACAACGAAGAGTATCCTGAAGAGTACCTTGCCGATATTTTGAAAGAGGTCAAGACCATAGCGATGGTGGGTGCCAGTGCTGACCCCACTAAATTCAGTTACGGCGTGTTGCGAGTACTGAGTGAACAGGGGTACAACATGATTCCGGTGAATCCGCGGGAAGCGGGCAACGAGATACGTGGGTTACGGGTCGTCGGGTCTCTTGCCGAAATCACAGAACCCGTCGATATGGTGGAGGTGTTTCGTCCGTCTGAAGCACTGCCTGGCATTGCACGGGAGGCCATCGATATCGGTGCAAAAGTCTTGTGGAGCCAAATTGGAGTCTACAGTGACGAGGCTGCAAAACTAGCAGAGGCCGCAGGGTTGCGGGTAGTGATGAATCGGTGTCCCAAAATTGAGCTCTTCAGACCGTTCTGGAAACCCAAGCTCAACCAGGAAATCTAAAACAATGGCCATAGACCAACACACGGTTGAGCTTAAAAACGCCGGAGTGACTTTGCAGGTCGCCAAGCATCAGTCCATTTATCAAGCCGCACTCGATGCCGGTGTGCAGCTTCCGATCGGGTGCGACTACGGCGGTTGTATCACTTGTGCTGCGAAACTGATCAGTGGCAGTGTGCGCCAACCGGGAGCCTCGGCGTTAAATAAACGTCAATCGCAAGCCGGTTACATTTTGCTGTGCGTGGCGCAACCTAAATCTGATTGTGTCATTGAGGAAGGCGTTGAATCACACGGCGATCTGTATCAAAACCCATTTACGGGTAAGCTGTCAGGCGTTTAGAACTGTCATCGCCGCCTGCCAGCCCGCCTGCCAGCCCGCCTCTTTGACCGCTTTCTTGACTGAGTAGCGTGGCAGCGCGTCCAATCGAACATCTACCCTTGTTAGACTGCTCGTGTTACGTTCCCGGGTCATTGACCTGGTCGATCAGTCTGGTCTATTAGTCTGGTCGATCAGTCTGGTCTATCAATATGGGCTATCTGTATGAGCGTCCCGTGTGCGGAGACAAGCCCATTATAATCGCCCGGGCCAGTGACGTTATTCCAGCGGTATTTGCTGAAAAAACCGGGTCATCAGCTGGTACACATCGGGATACGCGTCTTGCAAGAGCTCGGGTGTTTCAAAAAAGACTTCACTCAGTACCGCAAAAAACTCGGCCGGTTCAGTAGCACCGTATCGGTCCAACCCGATTTTGGGGGAGCGCTGAAAATCTTCGAATGCCGCAGACATAAGCTCCGCCCATGCCGCCGGGTTCATGCCTTTTTGCATAGGCGGAAAACCGTTGGCACGTCCGTTTAACATATCGAGCTTATGGACAAACTCATGAATCACCACATTTTGTCCATCCAATTGCCCTGCATCTACCGTGTCTGTCCACGACAATACGACGGGTCCTTTTAGCCATGCCTCACCACTGAGGTTGACGTTGCCAGTGTGTGTCACACCGAATTCATCCACGGAGGTGTTATTGCGGGTAAAACCACTCGGGTAGACGATGACAGATTGCCAGCCAGCGTACCAATCAAGCCCAAGGTTCAGAATCGGCAGGCAGGCCTGCAGCGCTATGGCTTGGCGCATCGGTTCAGTGATGTTGAGTCCGCCAGCACCTTCTATGGTTTTTTGATGTAAAAACAGTGTGGCCAGATCAAAGAGCCTCTGTCGCTCATCGGTAGCAAGGCGACTCAGCACAGGTAGTTTGTTGGCCATGCGTTGCCACTGTTCGGGGCTAATGCGACTATTGGCAAGTATTCGTCGTGAACGCCACTGTTTGAAACGGTTAAACATGTGGGTGGGCAGCTCGTATTATCAAAGTGACTGGCATGATAACCTGGTGCGCAACCGCAGGAGATATCTGAGGGCTGGACTGGCGCTGCGCGTGATGGCGCTTTATGCCCCCGTCGGTTTTCTTTAAACTGGTGAGCCCATGCTATCGTCTGCATGCTGTTGTCTGGCGGGTGTTGTCTGCCATCCACTATTACCTTCAAACGACCAATATGTCTGAACACCCAGAGAATTACGATGATATTCGAAGTGCAGTAGCCAGACTCTGTGAGCGTTTTCCCGGCGACTACTGGCGGCGGCTTGATCGTGAGTCTGCGTATCCTTCAGAATTTGTGGATGCGCTGACTGAGGCAGGTTGGTTAGCAGCGCTGATTCCGGAAACCTATGGTGGGGCAGGGCTACCATTATCGGCAGGTGCTGCTATTTTGGAAGAAATTCATCGATCCGGCGGCAACGCGGGTGCCTGTCATGCGCAGATGTACACCATGGGAACCTTATTGAGGCATGGTTCCGAGCAGCAGAAGTCCCGCTATTTACCCGCAATTGCCGAAGGCTCGCTCAGGCTCCAGGCATTTGGTGTCACGGAGCCTTCCTCCGGTACCGATACAGGATCACTGAAAACAAAAGCTGTGCTCGATGGCGACCACTACCTCGTTAATGGGCAGAAAATCTGGACCAGTCGCGCCGAGCATTCCGACTTAATGATTCTGTTGGCCCGCACTACACCGCTAACGAAAGACATGAAAAAAACTCACGGATTATCGGTGTTGTTGGTTGATATGCGTGAAGCGCAGGGCAACGGCCTGACCATTCGTCCCATTCGCACAATGATGAACCATGCTACGACAGAAGTGTTTTTCGATAACCTGAAAGTACCGGCGAGCAATCTGATCGGCGTAGAGGGTGATGGTTTTAAATACATTTTGTCGGGTATGAATGCAGAGCGGATATTAATTGCGTCGGAGTGTATCGGTGACGCCAAATGGCTGATTGACAAAACTGTCAGCTATGCCAAGGACCGACACGTATTCGGTCGCGCTATAGGTGAAAACCAGGGCATACAGTTCCCGATCGCTCGTGCCTATGCCAATATGCGAGCCGCTGAACTTATGGTGCAGGATGCATTGCGGTTGTATGAGCAAAACCAAAATCCGGGCGCCGAGGCAAATATGGCCAAAATGTTGGCGGCTGACGCATCCAATGAAGCTGCGAACGTCGCTGTGCAGACCTTTGGGGGGTTTGGTTTTGCTGAAGAATACGATATCGAGCGTAAATTCCGCGAAACCAGGCTCTACCAGGTAGCGCCAATATCAACCAATCTGATACTCAGCTATCTCTCGGAGCATGTACTCGGATTGCCACGCTCTTACTAGGCAGGCGGTTCCGGCAGGCGCGAAACTGACGGTTTTCGTGTCATGCGAACGTGTGTTCTGAGGTTAGTTCAATCTGATTGACCACAGAATTATTAATAGTGGCCATAGGTTTTATTAATCGGTAAAAAGAAACTTTCCAAATATTTAGTTCTCGAAGTGGCAACGTAAAGCAACCGACGTTTGTGTCGTTGCACTAATAAGAACGCTACTATGAATGAGATCCTGCTCAGAACCTTTCTCTCTATTATCGAGACCGGTAGCTTTAACAGTACGGCTGATGTGCTCGGTACCAAGCAATCGACAGTGAGCTCTCGGGTCACTCGCCTGGAAGAAGAATTGGGCGTGTGTCTTTTTCAGCGAGGCAGAGCCGGCGCAAAATTGACCAAGGAAGGGGAGCAGTTCGTCGAACATTGTGAGGCGCTGCTTAGTCTCTGGGGCAGCACCAAACGGGAAGTCGCGTCGGTCAAACGGCGGTATGGTAAACACTTACAAGTCGTGGTGCAGCCCAGGCTCTCGTTATTCTCTTTGATCTCCGGAGTTGGTGAAGTTTTTCAGATTAATCCGGAGTGGACTGTACGATTCGACTCCATTTGCACTGATCACATACACGAACATATCCGAAAAGGTCAGTCGGATATCGCCATTACCGATACCCCGATAGAGAGCCACGATATTGAGGTGCTGGAGGTCTCTAAAGAAAGTTACGCGATGTACTCGAACACGGTGTCGTCGATGTCTGACATCAGCAATGAAACCTATACCAAGCTCTGTCTGTCTTCACGGTTTAATGAGCTTCATCAGCAATTACTCCCCCAGTTGGCTACACCAAAATTTAGTGTCGCATCCAGTGACATTGGTATTGATATGGTCCGTCACTACGGCGGGAGTTTATATTTGCCCAAGGGTATGATCACTCTTTTGCTGAAAGACGACGAGAGGACATGGCGCGTGGTCTCTGATGCACCAGAGATCGATTTGCCTTTGTACATCAATGTGCCACAGTCAAAGATGAGAAACCCAAAGATCACTCATATGTTGGAGTCTTTGAAGAAATCAGTGGTGGCAGTCTGAAGACTGCCACCACAGATGCTTGGTAGTTACGCGGGAGACTGTGTTAGGCAGGTGTAAAGTCGAGTGCTTTACCGTTGATGCAGTGCAATACTTTGTTGTTTACTTTCAGTATGTGGCCCATGTGACTGCCGCATCGTCTGCAATGAACCTCTGTGCTGGCGCCCGCTTTATCGTCTGCCATGCCGTCCGGCGTGATGCCGTCAATGCTCATCAGTAACGTGTTGGGCACCGACTGGCTGAAGAAAACCCAGCCTTTCTTTACATTAGCGCGCCACGTGGATTCATAATTGATGAGGTTGCAACCCCTACAGGCAAAATGTCCATCGCGGTAGTCATCCCACCACTCGCTCGACTTGGGCCATTCAGTGTCACCTTCACGCAGGATCTTGTAGGTATCCTCATCGAACATGCCGCGCCATTCTTCCTCGGAACGCACCACTTCGTAGGTAAATTCGTCCCTCGGTTCCAAACTTGCTGCTGTACTGGCCGAGGTAGCGGAGGACGCCAGTACGCTGCCCACTCCGAGCGCCACTGAGGTCTCTAAAAACTGTCTTCTTGGTTTGTCTGGTGTGCTCATAGATACCTCGCGATGGGGTGTATGTAAGGGTGTTGCTGAACCTGCAGCTCGTCGATACTGTCTGGTTGATGCTGCCGGGTATTGTTGTTTTGTCGTGGTGCCAATGCTTATTGTGGAACGTGCTTGCTTTGGAGCCAATGACTGTCGTTAAGTGACTGTCGTTATCGGTCAGTGCGTTAAGAACCGTCTGCAAGCGTAGACCGGCCCAGACGTCAAATGGTTCAATACGGCAGGTCAGGATAATGAAATACGGTACTGCGCGGGTAAAACTATGGTTAGGGCCGGTAAAGCTGCGTTGCCCAACTTATCCGGGCAACGCTGCTCTGTACTATTGCATTCTGAGTTGCTAAATCAGTGACACAAAGGGCGTCACTGGTTTATCACAAAGATTACTGCATTTTCTTTTGGATGTTGGTGCGTACTTCCTCAACACCTTCGATAGCCATGAGCTTGTTCACGATGCTGCTGAGCTCGGAAATGTTGTCTGTTGAGCCATTCAGGAACACAACGCCACCCATCATGGTGTACTGTACGCCGGTGAAGCCAGACAGTGATTGCTTGAGTTCCTCGAGCATCTCATCGTTAGCGAATACTGAAGCAGGTGCCTGAAGCAAAGCGAAAAGGCTCAGGGTCAGCATGGTTTTACGCGCAGAAAAAAGTTTCATAATGTTCTCATCTTCGTTAAATTAAGTGTTTCACTGACAGAAAGAGTGGTAGCACCGAACTCCAGAACGTTACGCTAGAGCGCGTCTAATACTCCGTCAACGAGTATTGTAAGCGATCGGGCAAACTGTGATGCATTGCCGATCTACTCCCCGTCAAATTATCAAATACGCTAATCGAAGGTTATACCGTCGTTAGTCTTTAACTAACGAATAAATCGATACTACCCACGGCACGCTTGATTTCTGTACGGTACTGAGTGTAAGCACAAACTGTACCCCATAAAAAGCGAATTATTGATGATAATGAACGAAAAAATTTAAGGAACTAATAACCGGAAGTATAAAGCATGGACGCCTATGCGCCGCGTACCCAGCCTCTTGCAGACAAAAAAGTGGGTGTCTACGGTGCTCATCGGAACGAGTAGAGAGCAAGAAAACAAGCAAAGATCATTCATACAATATGCAGTATAAAAAACTCGGCAGGCTGCACAAAGCACCGTTGGTCAGTTTATTCACATCGACGTTCTCGGAGTCAGAGGGATTGGCAGAGGGGCAGGCTTTGGGTCGATTGTCGGCGGAACTTGCCGACGCGATCGATGAACCCGACATATGTTGTTTTGGTGCCTGCACGGGAGAAGCCTTGGTCGGTGCCATCTTTTTTAGCGCGCTCCATTTTAAAAATCCGATTTCGGTGTATATGTTGTCTCCTGTTGCCGTTGGCACCGCCTATCAACGGCAGGGGATTGGGCATACGCTAATTGAGTTTGGGTTAAATGAGCTGCGCAAGCGTCGAGTGAGTGTGGTAGTCACCTACGGTGATCCGGCATTCTACTCGACACTGGCGTTCTCGCCATTGTCTGAAGAAACGTTAAAAGCACCCATGACCCTGTCTATGCCAGAGGGCTGGCAGGGCCTGAATCTGAAAGGCGGCGAGATTGCCACTGTCGCAGGGCAGCCGGCATGTGCAAAACCTTTTCAAAACTCCGCCTATTGGTAGTTTCCTAAACACGGGGTCAGCAGTGTCGCTTGGTGCCCCCAAAGTCTAGTCTGAGTAACCCTACCCAAATTTATAGGTGTGCACCTATATGGTGTGCACTACTTTTTACACCACCGCACAATAATGTCCCTTTTCATGGTTTAAGTGTCAGGTCGGTGATTTTCTGTGCCTGGTTCGTCAGCAGAGGACCGAGGTCGATGGTGCTCCTGACTGGTCTTCTTTTCAGATTTGGTGTGAGCGTACAGACCAATTCGCTGATAAAAAACATAGGGTCCCGCTGTTGTAGTCTGGATTTTGACAGATATTTCGTAAAATTCTCGGTAAAAATACCTAAATATTCTGAATATCATTCAGTAGAAAGCGCATCGTTACTACTTTTGTATATAAAAAATAAGTACGTGAAAAGTTATCCAAAGATGAACATTGGCGATGGAAATATCAATATTCATTAACCATACTGAACTTGGGTAGGTCATTAGT
>CALDUO010000101.1 GCA_937923745.1 uncultured Granulosicoccaceae bacterium | reverse complement strand
TGTTGGCCACCGGTGAGGCCGATGCGCGGCGACTTGCCACCGAGCTCGATCAATTGAATCAGTCCCGCCGGTCTATTGAGCAAGAGATGCGTGACGAGGCAGAGCTGTTGCTGGCAGAGGCAATGACCGTCGCCGACAGTGCGTCAGCCAACAGTGGCACTGGTGGCGACGTGTCGGGGTGCAAAGCGTCGAGTGGCAGCGAGTCAGGGCACACAATAGAGTTGCTTGCCACCGAGAGCGACGTGACACCCAATGACATTGCTGTGTGTCTGTTTGAACCGCACTGGCATCAGGGGGTGACCGGTATTCTTGCTGGTCGCCTGAAAGAATCTCTAAATGTACCGGTGATTGTATTCGCTGCCACCGACGATCAGTCGCTCAAGGGGTCCGGTCGCTCCATTCCCGAACTGCACCTGCGTGATGCCATTGCGCGGGTCGCGGTGGAGAACCCCGGGCTCGTCGGACACTTTGGCGGACATGCCATGGCGGCAGGCCTGAATCTCGACGCCGACGGTTTTGCTGAATTTAAAACTGCCTTTGGTGCGGTGGTGTATGACATGCTGGGTGGTCGCATTCCCGGCAAGGTGTGGGAGACCGACGGTCACCTGGACCCCGCTGACCACACGTTGGATAACGCGCAGTTACTGAGGTTTGTTGCACCGTGGGGGCAGGGGTTTCCCGAACCTCTGTTTGATGGTCTGTTTCGTATACAGCAGTGTCGTGTGTTGAAGGAGCGGCACCTAAAACTCAGCGTGTCACCCCTGGACGACACCGCAGCGGTTTGCTTTGATGCCATCGCGTTTAACCAAACCCCACCGGTTGACGTGGGTGATGTGGTACAGCTGGTGTATCGTCTGAACGTCAACGAATTTCGTGGGCAGCAGACGGTGCAGTTGATGGTCGCGAGTCTGATGACAGCGGAGTGCGGCGAGCGCTCTGTTCAGCTAAACTAACTGGTTTTTGCACAACCTCCGAGAATCCGATGATCGAGATTAATCCGCACATTCAGCATATTCAGAACCTGCGCGAGCGGGCGGATTCTCTTCGGGGGTATCTTTGACTACGCTGGTAAAAAAGAACAGCTAGAGGAAGTACTTGCCGAGCTCGAAGACCCGGCAGTCTGGAATGATCAGGCCCGGGCGCAGAAACTCGGCAAAGATCGTGTGTCTTTGCAGGGTGTGGTTGATGTCATCGACGCCCTCGATGCTGGTCTCGGCGATGCCTCTGATCTCCTCGAACTCGGTGCCGCCGAAGACGACGAAGACACGGTCGGGTCAGTTATCGACGACTTGGCAGAATTTGAGCGACGCGTGGCCGAGCTTGAATTTCGCCGTATGTTCTCTGGCGAGCAAGACGCGAGCGATGCATTTTTGGATATTCAGTCGGGCAGTGGCGGTACCGAAGCACAAGATTGGGCCGAGATGCTGCTTCGCATGTATTTACGCTGGGCAGAGCGTAGCGGCTTTGATGCCGAGCTCATTGAAGCGTCTCCGGGTGATGTCGCCGGTATCAAGTCGGCGACGGTGCGGGTCGCCGGTGAATACGCGTACGGTTGGCTGCGCACCGAAACCGGTGTTCACCGACTGGTGCGTAAAAGTCCGTTTGACAGTGGTAACCGTCGGCATACCTCCTTTGCTGCGGTATTTGTGTCTCCTGAAATCGATGACGATATCGATATCGACATTAACCCGGCTGACCTGCGTATCGATGTTTATCGGGCCAGTGGCGCCGGCGGACAGCACGTTAACCGAACAGAATCTGCGGTGCGTATCACCCATGGGCCCTCCGGTATTGTGGTGCAATGTCAGAACGACCGTTCGCAGCACAAAAACAAAGCCACAGCGATGAAGCAGCTGAAGTCGAAACTGTATGAGGCTGAACTGCAACGTCGTTCCGGCGATCAGCAGGTGATCGAAGACGGTAAGTCCGATATCGGCTGGGGTAGCCAGATACGATCCTATGTACTGGATCAGTCCCGTATCAAAGATTTAAGAACCAGCGTAGAAACCGGCAACACGCAGGCAGTGCTCGACGGCGACCTGAATGCCTTTATAGAAGCCAGCCTGAAATCCGGACTGTAAACCACTCAACGACCCACCGACTATGAACGATACAACAACGCCTGACACCGACGGGCAGCCGCTTTCGCTGGACGATAACCAATTGATTCAGCAGCGTCGCGACAAGCTGAAGGAGTTGCGCGCCAAGGGTCAGCCGTTCCCGAACGACTTCTCGAGAGAGCATCGGGCGTCCGAACTGCTGGCGGCATATGCCGACAAACCACGCGAGTATTTCGACGACAACGAAGTGCCGGTGTCGGTTGCCGGTCGTATGATGACCCGGCGGCAAATGGGTAAGGCGAGCTTTGCGAACCTGCGTGATGTCTCGGGTGACATACAACTCTTTATACAGAGCAACCGGGTCGGCGCTGACACCTATGATGCGTTTAAGACCATGGATATTGGCGACATCATTGGTGTGACCGGTACGCTGTTTGTGACCAAAACCGGCGAGCTGTCGGTGAAGGTCGATGCGCTGCAGTTGCTGACCAAATCGTTACGGCCTCTGCCCGAAAAATTTCATGGGCTTAGCGATCAGGAAACAACCTATCGGCAGCGTTATGTTGACCTGATCATGAATGCAGAATCGCGCGAGCGGTTCCGGTTGCGCTCGGCGGTCATCGCGTACATCCGGCAGTTTTTGATTGACCATGAATTTCTCGAAGTCGAGACACCGATGATGCAAGTGATACCCGGTGGTGCGGCAGCCCGTCCGTTTGTAACGCACCATAATGCGCTCGACATGGACCTCTATCTTCGTATTGCGCCCGAGTTGTATTTAAAGCGTTTGGTGGTCGGTGGCTTTGAGCGTGTGTTTGAAATTAACCGTAACTTTCGGAACGAGGGTTTATCAACACGCCATAACCCCGAGTTTACGATGCTCGAATTCTACCAGGCGTATGCAACTTTTGAAGATCTGATGGACTTAACCGAAACCATGTTTCGGGGCATAGCCGAGAGTGTGGTGGGCAAACTGCAGATACTGTCTGAAGATGGCACCACAACGTTTGATTTTGGAAAGCCGTTTGACCGGGTCAAACTGGTTGACTCCATATCTCAATACAATAGCGATATTACTGCTGACGAATTAAGCACGCTGGAAGGCGCAACCGCATTGGCAAAACGACTGCATATCGATGTGAAGGCGAGTTGGGGGTTGGGCAAGCTGCAGACCGAAATTTTCGAAGAGGTGGTTGAGGCAAAGTTACTGAACCCGACGTTTATTACGCACTACCCGACAGAAGTGTCACCGTTGTCCCGCCGTAACGACGATGACCCCGACGTCACCGATCGCTTTGAGTTGTTTGTGGGAGGGCGTGAAATTGCCAATGGTTTCTCCGAGCTCAACGATGCCGAAGATCAGGCCGAGCGATTTTTAAGTCAGGTGGCTGAAAAAGAAGCCGGCGATGATGAGGCGATGCACTTTGACGCCGATTATATTCGTGCACTCGAGTATGGTATGCCGCCCACAGCAGGCGAGGGTATCGGCATCGATCGTTTGGTGATGCTGTTTACGGCATCACCCACCATTCGTGACGTGGTTCTGTTCCCGCATATGCGTCCGGAGTAGGCAGCTGTCGCAGCGCCCGGTTTGTCAGTCGCGCCAAATGACCGGGCTTCATGGATGTGCCAGTGACGCTCATGTTACCGCCACTGGCCGACTACCCGTGTCAGGTCGTTCGTGACAGGCAATCTTGGTCAATCAAACTGTGTCAGGCAACCTGTTCGCTGACAGCCAATTGCGACTGCATCAGTTTTGTCGCCTCAATGGCATCGACCGGTGGGCTAAAGAAATAACCCTGAATTTCATCCACGCCAAGCATGGTCAGAAACGCGAGTTGCGCCTCTGTCTCCACGCCCTCAGCGACAATTCGGTGACCAAGACTATGACCGAGTGTGACAACCGCGCGGACAATAGCGGCATCGGCTGAATCACCCCCATCGGGCTCGGTAATATCCCGCACAAACGAGCGGTCAATTTTCAGGTAGTTGGCCGGTAGGCGTTTCAGATAATTCAGCGACGAGTATTCGGTGCCGAAATCATCTATCGCAATTTCAAACCCGTGGTGTTGTAAGTCGCTGAGTTTTTCAATGGTCGATTCAACATCCATCATCGCGGCGCTTTCGGTCACTTCCAGCTCAATACAGCTGCTGTCGAGCTCATGGTTCTTGACGGTAGTGATGACACGATCGACGAGGTGATGCTCTTCGAGCTCCCGGGTTGAGAGGTTTACGGACAGGCGCGTCTCAATACCCATTTGCTTCCATGCCGCCAACTGTTTGCAGGCCTCGGATAATACAAAATCTCCCAGCTGCGAAATAAACCCGGTTTCTTCTGCAATAGGAATAAAGAGATAAGGGCCAATCTGTTGTACATCGCCACTGCCGTCATCGGGTCGGATCCAGCGTATCAGCGCTTCAAAGGAATTGATTTTGCCAGTGGCTACGTTTACGCGAGGCTGAAAATGCAGTTTAAACTCGTCGTTGTTCAGCCCTCTGCGCATCTGCTGATCAATTTGCCATTTGTTCAGCTCTTGACGTTCATCAGACGGATCAAACACCTTAAAACAATTGACGGTGCTTCGCTCTGCTTCCTGTAGGGCAATAGTTGCATTGCTCATGAGCTCATCACGATTTTTGCCATGCGCCGGAAAGTGTGCGACACCGCCATGGTAATTCATCTCCACGGTGCTGCCAGCAAGCTCGTAAGGCAGCTCTAGCTCACGCGTCAGATCTGCCAGCCGGTGTTCGACCTCAGTGGTGTTACATTCAAGGATAATCGAAAAATCAATGGCACCTGTTCTGAATATTTTGGACTGCGTGCCAGAGGCAAACGTAAGCCTTGCCGCCAGTGAGCGAATCAGAAAGTCGCTGTTGCCAACGCCGTGCTGTTGACCAATACGTTTGAGGTCATTTAATGACACCTGCACGATAGAGAACGGCTGGTTCTTAACGGCTGACTCATGCAGTATCTGCTCGAGTGTGCCAAGGTATTGCCGTCTGTTCGGTAGTCCGGTGATGGAGTCGTAGTTGGTTTTTCGCGCAAGCTCTGCATTGATAGCCCGCAAGTGATGCGAATGCTGCAATTGTTCTTCAAGCTGATTACAGTTCACGACAGAGGCGGCTATACACGAGGCTATCTTACCGATAATCGTGCAGTTGATGCTGCCCGTCTCCAACATTAAATAACCACATTGAACACCATGACCATTGAGCGGCTGAATCACGAGTGTGTCACCGCTTGAATTGAGTTCATAGCCAGCCGGCAGGTAGTAGTTTTTGGGGATACGGGTGAACCCGGTGTCAACACGCTGTCCGTCGCATCGTGCATAAACCAACGACTGATGACAGTCGTCGGTATGCAGTTGCATATTGATACAGGTATTGTTGTTATTGAGCACGACGTAGGCGTTTTTAATGTCAAACGCGCCCAGTGTTTCATCAAGGCTGTCGAAGACCGACGAGATATTTTGACACTGCAGTGTACTGGAATGAAAACGGTCGTAAGTCTGTTGATCCCTGGAGCTATCCAGTGATTTTCTGACCTGCGAGCGGTACATCTGGGTTGAGAATTTGTGCTTCAGTTGCACCAGTGTCGTGAAGCCCGGTATTTTGACATTTTGCTGAAGTATGGCAACCAACAGGGTGGCAATAGCACTGTGCAGCTCGTGAATCACACTGTGATCTTCGAACTCACAATGCGCCTCGTCTGCCAGACAATACACCAACGACTCAAACCGTTGGTCGTTATGATTGACCAAGTCCAAAAACGCCTGCGCAAGATCGGTCTCTTTACAGATTTTTTTGTAGTTGTGCTCAATCGTTAAGATAGATATGACGTCAGCCAGCGCGTCTTCGTAACTCAACGACGCGGTGTAGTCCAGTGAGCTTGTTGCTCGATTGTCGCGGTTACGTTGTGCAAGGCTCGATCCTCGAATAATCAACTGCCCGTTGATCAGGCTTTGTTTGACAGGAGCCGAGGTTGTTTGAGGTAACAAAAAACCCTGATCCGAGCGCTTTTGTGCCAGTCGTTGTAACAACGTACCAGCCAGTGCCTTGGCGTGATCCTGCAAATCAATTCTGACGGTGGTGAGCGGCGGTGTGCATTCGGTGGCAATATTGCGATCGTCAAATCCGGTCACGATGAGGTCGTTGGGCACATGTAAACCAAATGCCTGAGCTGCGTGCACTGCTGCGGTAGCCATGTTGTCGTTTGCGGCGACAAGCGCATCGACCTGTTTGCCACTGGTCAGCAATTCAGTGATTGCTGTGTAGGTTTCTGCCTCACGAAAATTTCCGTCAATGATCAGATCTTCATCGACTGTCATACCCCGATCAAGCAGATAGTGACGGAAAGCCTGCTCACGCACTGCCGAATCAGAGTGGTAACCAAATCCTTTGATATAACCGATTTTGCCGTTCGGTAGTTGAGACATAATGTGGTCCATGAGCTCACGCATGGCCAACTGATTGTTGACAGCGACAGTATCACCCAGGTGACTCAGGTTGCCGTGATGCACGACCGGCACCGATTTGACCCGCTTGATCAAGCGGGTAAACGACTCAACCGACATAGAGCCGCCAATCGAGGAGGTCAGGGCGATGATTCCGGCGATATTCTCGTTGTCTATTAATTGCTCAAACACAGGGGAGTCGTTGCGTTCTGACTCTGCCCATGCCAAGTCATATTCTGTCAGCACAATACAAACCGTGCGGATGCCCGCGTGTTGTAATTCTTGCTCGATAGCAGACAGGATGTACTGTTGGTAGCTGTCGTATCGGTCTATAACGACCGCTGCAACAGGCGTTGTGTTGCGTCGTATTGTTTTTTCTAACTGCGCTGCATGATTTTGCGACTTTGACCTGTCTGACTCGGCATGAATGGCACCCGTGTCACCGTCTGCAGAGAGACTGGTGTGGTCGTTGTCATGAATAAATATCTGATTACGTCCGCTGTGCTTTGCGTGGTGACAGGCAGCGTCTGCATTGGCGAGACACTTGGTTGGCTCGATAGAGGGGTCGAGCTTGGTGACGCCAATACTGGCGCCAATAAAATGTGTTTTTTTCTGCCAAATAAACGGGATACCCGAAATCTGTTTTTTGAGCGTATTCAGGTAAGGCAGTGCGGTGGTGAGACCCATCGGTAAAATGGCCGCAAACTCATCACCCCCAATTCTGCCAATAATAGCGTCTTGACCCAGGATGCTTCGAAACTGTTGGCCCAATGACCGAAGCAAATCATCACCTGCCGCGTGTCCGCTTTTTTCGTTTATCTGCCTGAAGTAGTCAAGGTCGATGACGCACAGTGTTGCTTCGCTTTCGCGATGACGGTAAATCAGGTGTTGTTCGCCGAGCAGCTCGTCGAAAGATTTTTTGTTCAGTAGCCCGGTGAGATAGTCAATACGAGAGTGAATGTCGAGTTGTTGCTTGGCCAGCGTTTGCTCGGTGATATCCCGACCGCAGCCTATAAATCCTGAAAATTCGCCGCTGTCGTCGAACAGCGGTTTTGCCAGTATGTGGCAGTAGCGCTTGTTGCCGCTGTCGGTCATGAGCGTCAAAACGACATCGACTTCCCGTTGCTCTTTGAGGCACAGGTTGTGTTTGGCGAGCTGGTCATCCCGTACACAACCGCGTTCTACCATGTCAATACGGTATCTGCCGGTGTAGTCCAACACTTCACCGGGATTAACAAAATTGCGGTGGGTTGAGTGATAGACATATCGAAGATCTTGATCAATCTCCCAATACCAGTCCGCAGCGAGCGCAGCAAAGGATTGGAATTTGTCGGTAGCCAGCCTGAGCTGTTGTTGTTGGCGGACAAACTGAGAGATGTCCTCGATCACAAAGATGTAGTCGTCGCCGCTGCCGAGATGACATTTAAACTCAACCCATCGATCATCCTGCAGATGATGCAGAAACTTTGGTATCGACGTTATTGCAGCAACTTGATCGTTTACCCATTGACCAACATGCTCGATCCTGTCGAGATTACGAATCGCTTTTTGATTGATGATCGCTGTCAGGAAATCGGCGTAAGACAGCCCGGGCTGTATAGCGTCGCCGAGTGTGGGATAGAGTAGCGTAAAGTCTTTTGAATAAGACGTCAGTCGAAGCTGCTTGTCAAAGACACAGTAATGTTCGGCATAGGTAAGGATGGTTTCATCGTAGGCACTATTGGGCTTATGACCGCCGTCAGCGCCAAATAACTGTGTACCGTTCTTAAACATCGCTAAAACCCAAGAATTCGGGGAGTGAGCAAGACTGCATCTCCTGCGAAAATCATTTCACACAACCCGGCTCAGCAGAGGAGGCCGAATCGTATTCCCTGTTGGCCGGTCACGAGGCAATGCTGCCATCAATGCCGCCACCAATGCCAACGATGTCGAGTGGTCACCGGCCCTCACTGCTATGCGAATATCGCTCCAACTATGACGCCGGGAAATAGAGAGAAGACGCATTGTGGGTTGATCGGCTTTTGTGGATTGCCTGGCAACTGACAGGCCTTCAGTGGCCGCCCGCAGGTTCGCTTTTGTGCACAGGGCAGGCTAATGTCGCTCCCGAATGGCGTCGTCATCGTCTGCCCCGCCGGGGCTGTTGATACGTTTGCCAAGCTTAACGGCGTCGCGTGTGGCAATGGTTTTAGCCCAGCGCGTCACATGGGTATAGCTTGTTGCGTCCAGGAATTCTACCGCATCGTACACTTCTCCCAGTACGAGCCTGCCGTACCAAGGCCATATCGCAATGTCGGCGATTGAGTATTCGCCACCACAGATGTAGTCATGCTCACTCAAATGTCTGTCGAGTACATCAAGTTGGCGTTTTGCCTCCATGGTATAGCGGTTAATGGGATATTCCATCGGGTAGGGTGCATACCGATAGAAGTGCCCAAAGCCACCTCCGAGAAAAGATGCGCTGCTCTCTTGCCAGAATAACCATGACAGGCAGGCGGTGCGGTCGGCGGCTGACGTTGGCATGAGCTGCCCAAATTTTTCGGCAAGATATATCAGGATTGCGCAGGATTCAAAAACCCGTTGCGGGGGTGACACCGAGTGATCCATGAGTGCCGGAATTTTGGAATTGGGATTGATGCCAACAAAGTCAGAGCCAAACTGATCGCCTTCGCCAATGTTAATAAAGAACGCATCGTATTCTGCCTCGCTGACACCGAGTGCCAACAACTCTTCCAGCATGATCGTGATCTTGACGCCATTTGGTGTGCCCAGAGAATAGAGCTGTAGCGGATGCTCACCGATCGGCAACGTTTTTTCGTGGGTGGACCCGGCGATGGGCCTGTTGATAGATGCCCATTTGCCACCGCTGTTTTCGTCCCATTGCCAGACCTTTGGTGGTGTGTAGTCAGTCTTGTCGCTCATGTGCGTTATCCGTTTATGCCAAAGAATGGTTCCGTTATACCCTGGTTAACAGTACGCCGGTACCGGTAAACAGTGTTGTGACGTCCGGTTAACGATCTCGCGCCTCATCGGCACCTGTAAACGAGACCTGCCACTATCAATAAAATTGTCAATGCTGCCATTCACGCCTGGCGCGTGAAGTTTGGTTCGAATCTTGAACCGGTCACTGACCCCTCTTTATCGCCCGAAACCTTTTAGAAAGATGAGACCAGAGCATGAGTCGTAGCAACCGTTTTGCGCCGGTCGGCACACGGGTGATGCTGTGCCTGATGCTGGTGATTGCTGCCTGCGGTGATTCTTCGGTAGAACTGCAAACCTACGCCGCCAATCCTGCCGCCGATCCTGTTGCCGATCCTGTTGCTGTGGTACCGGCGTGTGATATTGACGGTAACACCAGTGATTTTGCACCCGATGGTGAGGGGTGTGCGACGCTCATGACATCAGGTCCTTTTGTCGCAGGCACCAAGCAATCCTTCCGTGTTGATGTGACCATAGGGCCCTCGGGAATTGCCGTAGGTGGTGGTGTGGCTGTTGGAATGCATCATGCCGCTGACTGGGAATTGCAGGCAAACTTTGCAGAAAAGCGTGGTTTTATTGCGGCATATCGTGATGACGGAACACGGATGACAGTGCGTTATCTTCAGAATGCGCCTGTGGTGATGTTTCATGACAACAGTGCCAGTCGCAAAAGTGATGCGCTGTTTCATCGGGTGGCGGTTGCAAGTGTTGAAGATCAGGCGCTCAGACCGGGCGAGCAGGTCACTTTTTATGTGGGGCAGGACCTGAATGCTTTGGATACCCGCCATGCATTGGGGGCTTTAGTGCCCAAATTTGATGACCAACAGCATGAGTTCAGAGTCACAACGGACGTTGATGGCGATGGTGTTTTTGCTGCCATCGGACAGTCACCTGTATTTCCTATTGTACCGGGGCCACCTGTTGCATTGTCTGCCAGTTTACCTGCACAGATGGTGCATGATGTACCGCGTGATATCACCATACGGGTAGAAGACGAGAACCTGAACATCGTCACCGATTTCGACGGTGTTGTCACCGTCACTGATGAGTTTGGCAAAACGTTATTGTCCAATGTGGCGTTGGAGCGCGGCATGATAAAAACGCCGGTGCTCATCGACACACCGGGACCTCATCGCTTGCGTCTGTATGCAGGCTCACTAACGGGCCGCAGTAATCCGGTCAAAGTCGTGGAGCAACTGCCGGAGCGTCAGCTGTTCTGGGGCGATCTGCATGGTCATACTGCAGTGTCAGATGGTTTGGGTGAGGGTGCAGACGCGTACTTTAGATTCGGGCGTGATATTGCGGCGCTTGATTTTGTTGCGCTCACCGATCACGGCCATTTTGACTGGCCCGCGAATATTGCAGCAGTGCAAAACCATCACGAGCCGGGTCGTTACGTGACGATACTGGCGCAAGAGGCAGGTTCTGGCCCAGACCATATGAATCTCTACTTTCGTCGCGATGACACCAACCACCTAGCGCGCTGGACCAACGAATACCCGGATTTTCACGACTGGAGTTATAGCCAATACAACACCGGTGAACCCGAAGCGATGATAGGCCCCCATCACTTTGCCTACAATCGATCATTCAGTGGTGGCGACACGTACCCGTTTGGTGTGTGGGATGAGCGCATTGCCCGGTTCGTCGAGGTATATTCGGCACACGGCACCTCAGAATTTCCGGGTAATGACAGACCGGTTAAACCGGCACACACCAGCGACAGCAAATACTTGCAGGGTGGTCTGGCAGCCGGTCGGCGTTTTGGTGTTATCGCGGCCAGCGATAACCATGATTCCAAACCTGGCAGAACAGCGTGGGGTGACTACGGTGGTGGCCTTGCCGGTGTTTGGGCTACTGATTTAACCCGGGAATCATTGTGGCAAAGCCTGTGGAATTACCAAACCTACGGCACCAGCGTTGACCGAATCTATGTTGATTTTTTAATCAATGGTGCGGTTATGGGGTCTGAGCTCGCAACCGAGTCGGGTGATGTTACGTTAGCGATTGAGGTGATAGCCAAAACCGATGGTGTGACTGCAACGGTGGTGCGCAACAATGAGGATATTCAAACCTTGGCCAGTACTAATGGCGTCATTCATACCACGCTTGTTGACGAGGCGCCGCCCGGCGATAACTGGTATTACATCAGAGTGACACAAGATAACGGTGAGCGCGCCTGGACATCACCGATTTGGGTGTCTGTTGACGACTGATTAACTAACGACGGGTCAATTCGGTAAATTCAGTACCTGAGTAGGTGCCGTTGGTGTACCAATGCGTGGTAATGGAGAGGTGGTCTCCGGTTAGTGTCAGCGTATCCTCTCGAGTCCTGACATTCGTCAGATTACTGGATGCACCTGTCACCGATGTTGCCGACACCAACCGGTTGGACTGACGATACTGTACCTGTGTGGTGATTTGTTGGTTGTTAACTACGTCTACTTTGGAGAGCTGCCACGCCGGGTAATAGTCCGTTTTCGCGTGCGGCGTCACAGAGACAACTTTGCCGGTTGGGTGTCCGTGTCGAACATCGAGACGTTCTTTGGTGGCAACCAGTCTGAGTCTGCCATCGTCAGACACGACAGCATTGGCATCGCTCACCTGAAAATAGCGCCATTGATCACGCAATGTGTGACCGCGCCCAATACAAACGACTTCCCGAACCTCGCCATGCCAACGTCCTGATAGCGCTGCGTACAGCGTATGCAGGGCACGCATATCTCGCGTTGTCGGTAGTGGTTGCGTGTGACTCTCGGGTAAGTTTGCGTTGGCGGCACACACGGTATTGTCTATCGGGGTCTCAGCGTTCGCAACTGTTGCGGCTGCCAAAAACACCATGACCAAGAACACAGTGGCCAGCAACACAGTGGCCAAGAACACAGTGGCCAAGAACACAGTGGACAGTGCCGCGGAGGATACGGTAAACCTTACAAGCTCTTTCATGATGTTCATCTACACGGCAGACGGTTTTCACAGAGTACCGCAACATGGCGTTATCCGCTGCTTATCGGGTCACACTACATGCGGCTCGTGTCAGGTGGACCGGGATGACTTTACCGATATTGGCAATTCAGGTTGTGACAAAACAGGCAGTAATCCGAGTCGTGGGTTAAACTGTGACCGTCTCTACAAGGACTCCCCATTCATGAAGAATGCATTTCTCATAGCGCAATTTGAAGTAACCCGATTGCTCCTGACACGTCGTGGCTTGATCTCTGTGTTGGCATTTGCGCTGGTTTGGTTTGTGATTTTGCGTTATGCCATTTATCCCGCATCGCGATTCGTGGCGGGTAACACCGACAACGTGCTGTTACAGATGGTACTTAATCAGATCAACCTGAACGAACTCGCCGGTTGGCTGGTGCCTGAGTTATCGGTTTACTGGGTGTTCGCACTCTACCTGTTACCCCTATTCTGTATCACACTCACTGCTGATCAAACCGCCACTGACCGAGCCAGAGGTACCTTGCGTTTTTTGCATTTAAGAGCAACACGCAGCCAGATCTTTCTCGGTAGATTTTTAGGTCAGATGCTGGTGCAGGCACTCTTTATCGGCGTGACAGTTCTGACGACCTTTGGTCTCGCGCTCTATCGTGATCAAACATTAGCAGCGGCAGGGTTAGAACATATGCTGGTCATCATAGTGAACCTGCTGATTGTATTACTGCCTTACACCGCCTTGATGGCACTGATGTCAGTCTTCGCTAAATCGGCACGGCAGGCAGTCATGTTCGCAATCATCTTATGGATCGCCACTGCGTTGGCACTTCGGGCTGTGGCGCAGTACTTTCCGGATTTGACCATGCTCGAACTGGTGTTGCCAGGATCTCAAGTGTCGTCGTTACTCAAGCTTCGCACTTGGGAGACGTTGGAGTTCAGCATTATTCCATTGGTACAGACTGCCGTGCTGTTGTTGCTTGGCTGGTTTGCGTTTAGGAGGGTCGACCTGTGATTGTGTTAGAGGCCAAGGGTCTGACCAAACGGTTTGGTTCGACTGTCGCACTGAATCATGTTGATCTGACGCTTGAAGTGGGTGACCCCATTGCACTGATCGGCCCCAATGGAGCAGGCAAGACAACGTTGTTAAGTCTCGTGTGTGGTTTTTTGCGATCAACCTCCGGTGACTTGACGGTGCTCGGTGAGTCGCCAGGGTCTGCGGCGTTACATGGCAGAGTGGCGGCATTGCCACAGGACGCCCAACTCGATCCACGCTTTAGTGTTGCGCGACAGTTAGAGCTGCTGGCACGTTTGCAGGGCCAGGGAAAACGTGACGCACGCAAGGATGTGGCGCGTGTGTTGGAGTTGGTGCAGCTGCAGCAGTCTTCGGAGGCCAAACCGTCTGAATTAAGCCATGGTATGGGTAAACGCATTGCGATTGCGCAACTGCTGTTGGGTAAACCTGAGTTCGCTCTGCTTGATGAGCCCACCGCTGGCCTTGATCCGCCCAACGTAAAAATCATCCGCGATCTTATCAGCGCAACTGCTGCCGAGACCACGTATCTCATCAGCTCGCATAACCTTGATGAGCTGGAGAAGGTCTGTAAAACGGCTGTGTTTTTAGAGAGAGGTCAGCTCAAAAGACACATGACCATTGATGAGCTTGAAGACGAAGAAAACAGTCAGCTAACCCTGCGGATGCCGTCGGTATCGTTCGATGAGTTTAGAGAGGCTGTGGCGCAAATACCCGGTGTAGTGGGCGTTGATCAACGACAGCAGCATGATTTTATCGTCAGTTATGACCGCAGTCCCGCTGGTGTGCCCGATATTGCAATATTGCAGCTATTAAAAGACAAAAACTGGAACTACCGGCATCTGATTCTGGGTAAGACACTGGAGGACAGGCTGTTTTAACGTAACAGCCTGGCTGCTGCACGAGCGCGTGCATTGGGTGCTGATTACAAGCTGGCTGAAATAGCGCCATCCACGAACAACGTATGCCCGTTCACAAAGCTTGAGGCAGCGGATGCCAGAAAAATACACGCGCCGGTCAGTTCTTCCAGTTGCCCCCAGCGACCGGCCGGGGTTCTTTTTTCAAGCCATGCGGTAAATTCCGGGTCGGCCACGAGCGCTGCATTGAGCGGTGTATCAAAATAACCCGGTGCTATCGCGTTGACCTGCAGGCCATATTGCGCCCAGTCAGTGGCCATGCCCTTGGTTAAATTACCCACGGCACCCTTGGTGGCGGTGTAGGGCGCAATGCCCGGACGCGCCAACGCCGTTTGAACCGAGGCAATATTAATGATCTTGCCAGCGCCGCGCGTGATCATATGTTTGGCAACCGCCTGACCCACGTTAAACACCGAACTGATATTGGTCTGCAGAAGTTTTTCGAACATCACCGGATCAAAATCCTGTAGCGGCGTGCGGTGTTGCATCCCGGCATTGTTCACGAGGATATCAATGGGACCCACGTTTTTTTCAGCCGCATTCACCGCGTCAGCTACGGCCGCATGATCGGTGACATCACAGACCATCGTGTTTACCGAGAAGCCCTCTTGAGTCAATGATTCAGCCGCTTTTTCGAGCTTGGCAGTATCACGCCCATTCAGTAAGACCGAGGCACCTGCGTTTGCCATGCCGCGCGCAAGCGACAGCCCAATACCTTGGGATGAGCCGGTAACCAGTGCTTGCTTGCCCGTGAGATCGAAAAGGGCAAGGCCGTGTTTTGTTGTTATTGCTGAATCGTTCATAATGATGTTGTGGCTAAATTCGGTCAATATAACATTGTGATACAAGACGTTATTTCACTGTGCTCGTGGTGGCGTGTTTTCGCTATGGACACCTACCGGGCAATCAGCTATGTTAACGTTCACATTTTGGCTCACAGTATAGGGCAGGGCACGCAACTATGAAAGCGCTGGTCATTCACGCACCCGGTGATCTTCGACTCGAAGAACACGAAACCCGTCCGCCAGGCCCACACGAGGTTAGCGTAAAGATCGCCACCGGTGGCGTATGCGGCTCCGATCTCCACTACTACAACCATGGTGGCTTTGGCACCGTCAAACTCAAAGCGCCGATGATTTTGGGGCATGAAGTGGCCGGTCATATCAGTGCGGTAGGAGAAGGGGTGACAAGCGTTAAAGAGGGTGATCTTGTTGCTGTCTCACCATCGCGCCCGTGTTACGGCTGCAGGTTCTGTGACCAGGGGCAGCACAACCATTGTCTGAACATGCGGTTCTACGGCTCTGCAATGCCTTGGCCCCATATCCAGGGCGCTTTCCGCCAGCAGCTGGTCGCCACCGAAGCACAGTGTGTAGTCGCCAATGGATTAACCACAGCCGAAGCTGCGATGGCAGAACCCTTCGCAGTCGTTTTGCATGCTGCAAGAACCGCCGGTGACTTACTGGGCAAACGGGTCTTGGTCACCGGCTGCGGTCCCATTGGTGTACTTGCGATTATTGCAGCACGTCGGGCAGGGGCCGTGGAAATTGTTGCCACTGATCTTGCCGACAATGCACTCTCACACGCCGCCACGGCTGGCGCTGATCGTGTGATCAATACAGGCACAGAAGCTGACGCGTTGAGTCCATATGCCGAAAGCAAAGGTTACTTTGACTGCGTGTTTGAATGCTCGGGGTCAGTGCATGCACTGACGCAAGGCATACAGAGCATCAAACCACACGGTGTCATCATGCAACTGGGCTTAGGAGGTGATATGACCTTGCCCATGATGCAAATTACCGCCAAAGAGCTGCAGCTCAAAGGCTCGTTTCGTTTTCATCATGAATTTCAAACGGCTGTCGATCTTATGCAGGCAGAGTTGGTTGATCTCAAACCTTTCGTGACGCACACGGTCGATCTGGAAAATGCGGTGGATGCGTTTGTGGCGGCAAATGATCGACACATTGCGTTGAAGACGCAGATCAGGTTTGATTAATCGCACCAAAGACATTGAGCACGTCGTCTTCGCTGGCAACCTTGTTAATTAAGAGG
>CALDUO010000100.1 GCA_937923745.1 uncultured Granulosicoccaceae bacterium | reverse complement strand
CGAAGTACCTGACGTACCCGAAGCACCTGACGTACCCGAAGCACCTGACATACCCGAAGCACCTGACGTACCCGAAGCACTCGACGTACTGGCAGCACTCGACGTACCGAAAGCACCCGACGTACCGGAAGCACCCGACGTACCGGAAGCACCCGACGTACCGGAAGCAGCCGACGTACCGGAAGCAGCCAAAGCACCTGAGCTTGGCGATGGACCTGAGTTTAATGAGGCGCTTGAAACACCTGAATTCACAGCGGCACCGAACCGATCCGTTACGCCAACAGGCCCCACAACAACTGTTAGCACAGTGGCACCGGTATCACTACCTCCGGCTACACCTGATTGGACAACACCTTCAATAGGATTTCAGTTTGAGGTGGGTGTTTTGTCGACGCAACCCGTGTTAGCCGGTCTAAAACCCACCTGGACCACCGTATTAATGAATGAGCCTGAAGGACTCACACTGGACGCGACTGACGGCGACACAGCTTCACTGGTCTGGGCGCCACTATCAGATTTTGTCGGACAACACACCGTGATCATCCAAGTGTACGAGACCGCTACCAAAGAAATGATTGAAGCCAGGCGCTTAACTGTGACAGTGTCTCCCGGGTAGCTTGAGACTGAAGTTTATAACCAAAAAAAAGCCCGGTCATGAACCGGGCCTCTATTTACCACTCAAACCGATACGTGCTGTGATTCGTCCTTGCTCAGCTAATTGCCTCGGCAAACTGCCTTGACTAGCTGTCTTGGATCACTGCCCAAGATAGCTGCCCTAAACAACTACTTGGCACGCCCGCTTGGGCTGACTACTCAGCCCAATTCCGATCGAAACCGGTCTGAGCAGTACTTAACGTCGCATTGGAGCCGCTGTTAGTAGCGGTAATGAGAAGGCTTGAACGGCCCCTCTTCATTCAGGCCCAGGTAAGCCGCCTGCTCTTCATTCATTTTGGTCAGCTTTGCACCGATTTTTGACAAATGCAGACTCGCCACCTTCTCGTCCAGTTCTTTGGGCAGCACATGAACATCAACACTGTATTGGTCAGCACGCAGGTACAGTTCAATCTGTGCCAGCACTTGGTTGGTAAAAGATGCGGACATCACGAAGCTGGGGTGTCCGGTACCGCAACCAAGATTTACCAGACGACCTTCGGCCAACAGCGTAATACGTTTGCCGTCGGGGAAAATAATCTGATCAACCTGTGGCTTTACGTTATCCCACTGATAGTCACGCAGTTTCGCAACTTCAATTTCACTATCAAAGTGGCCGATGTTACACACGATAGATTCATCTTTCATTTGTAACATGTGTTCGTGCGTAATGACGCCGACGTTACCGGTGGTGGTTACAAAGATATCGCCCTGGTCAGCCACTTCGTCCATCAGCACCACGCGATAACCTTCCATCGCTGCCTGCAATGCACAGATAGGATCGATTTCGGTTACCCATACGGTTGCGCCCATGCCGCGGAACGCTTGAGCACAGCCTTTACCAACATCACCATAACCCAGCACTACTGCAATTTTGCCGGCAATCATGACATCGGTCGCACGCTTGATACCGTCGAGCAGTGACTCACGACATCCGTAGAGGTTATCGAATTTTGACTTGGTCACTGAATCGTTAACGTTAATGGCAGGGACTTTCAGCGTTCCTTTCTTCGCCATCTCAACCAGGCGATGTACACCGGTGGTTGTCTCTTCAGACAGACCCATAACATCGTCAAGCAATTCGGGGTAATCATTGTGCATCATGATGGTCAGATCGCCACCATCGTCCAGAATCAAGTTGGGTACCCAGCCACCGGGCCCTTTTATGGTTTGGTGAATGCACCATTCCGCTTCTTCTTCAGTTTCGCCTTTCCATGCAAATACCGGTATGCCCTGCGCCGCAATCGCAGCCGCTGCATGATCCTGTGTTGAAAAAATATTGCAAGAAGACCAACGCACTTCTGCACCGAGCTCTACCAGTGTTTCAATTAACACGGCGGTTTGAATGGTCATGTGAAGACAACCGGCGATACGAGCACCTTTTAAAGGCGACTGACCGGCGTACTCTTCACGGATCGCCATCAGGCCAGGCATTTCGCTTTCTGCAATACGAATTTCCTTGTGACCCCATTCGGCCAGTGTGATATCCGCGACTTTATAATCTTCCGTTACCGATGATGCTGCTGCTTGCGTACTCATGTTTTGCTCCAGATTAATAATCAGATGCCCGCTGCACTTTTCAGTGCATCGGCTTTGTCAGTTTTTTCCCAGGTAAAGCCGGGCTCTTCGCGCCCGAAGTGTCCGTACGCTGCTGTTCTTTGATAGATGGGCTGAATCAAATCAAGCGTGGTCACAATCCCGTAGGGGCGTAAGTCGAATACGTCACCCACAATAGTTTCGATCAGGCGGTCATCCACTTTTCCGGTGCCAAAGGTATCGATAGTGATAGAAGTGGGCCGAGCAACACCGATCGCGTAGGAAATTTGAATCTCACACTTCTCGGCAAGACCGGCAGCGACAATATTCTTCGCTACATAGCGCCCGGCGTAGGCGGCTGACCGATCCACTTTGGACGGGTCTTTACCCGAGAAAGCACCGCCGCCGTGGCGTGCCATGCCGCCGTAGGTATCGACAATGATCTTACGGCCGGTCAAACCACAGTCACCTACCGGGCCACCAATTTCAAACTTACCGGTCGGGTTAATATGAATGTGGTCTGTTGGGCATGCTGCTAACCAATCAGCAGGCAACACAGGCTTTAAAATCTCTTCCATCACGCCATCCCGTAAATCAGCATCGCTGACGCCCGGATCGTGTTGGGTGGACAACACAACAGCATCAATACCGACAGGCGCACCGCCGCTGTACTTCAGTGTCACCTGGCTTTTGGCGTCAGGTCGTAACCACGAGAGCTTGCCGGCTTTACGCACTTCAGCTTGCTTCGCGACCAGTCGGTGTGAATAGGTGATGGCCGCCGGCATTAACACGTCAGTTTCGTTCGTGGCATACCCGAACATCAGCCCTTGGTCTCCAGCGCCCTGCTCTTCCGGCGACTGGCGATCGACGCCCTGCGCGATATCAGGTGACTGTTTACCAATTCCATTGAGCACAGCACAGGTCGCTCCGTCAAAGCCGACATCCGAGCCGGTGTAGCCAATGTCGAGGACGGTCTTGCGAACGATATCTTCGAGGTCTACATAGGCGTCAGTGGTGACTTCGCCAGCTATGACCACCAACCCGGTTTTGACCATGGTTTCACAGGCTACCCGGGCCTTTTTGTCCTGTGTCAGCAGAGCATCCAGCACGGCATCGGAGATCTGGTCCGCCATTTTATCGGGATGTCCTTCCGACACGGATTCGGACGTGAAAAGGTAGTCGCTGGCCATAACGTAATCCTGAGTATGCAAAACACAGAATTATACGTATAAACACATAAAGATTTGTTTATATATCGTCAGGATAGGCTGTGCTGTCGACTTTTTGCACGCAAATGACGCTTACAGGCAACAGTGAGACCGATGACTGGCAAAAAGCGCTGCACACGCAGCCCTGCAACAGGAAAAATGAGAGGTTAACGACGCTCGAAAGCCGGTAATTCGACCACGTAACTGTCGACAGACCCGGAGTCATACCAGTCAGAACCGAACAGAATTCGGGTTCCTGAAGGGCTGATGGTCGCATGCGGTTCACCCAGATAAGGTTTGTAGATCGCATTCTCCGCGTCTTTCCCAAAGGACCGATGCTGCGCGAGGCGACACAAGACCGGCTCAGTCACCGACGCATTCACAAGATATATCTCGGACATCAGCGCTGGTGGGCGCCGGCTTTCATCGCCGAAGTGGCGAAAGTTACCATACCCGATGCTGGACATCGCCACCCAGCCGGGTCGCTTGTGCGCCAACGCAGAAACATGGGTGCCGCTGGTGGTTGGAGGCCAACCCGCAGACTGCGTGACAACCGGCCTGCAAGCTCCGGTATTCATACTGTGCTCGGTGAGATGTCCAACGCCCTGCCACAAGTCTCCGCCACATTCGCGCGGGCTGGGTTTGAACACCGTCTGGTAGTACACATCTTTGCCGGTGGCTGAGCGCCCCATACTGGAGTGCTCGCCAAAATCGGCTAAATCAAGGTCGTACAGTGTGTCTGTCAGCGTATCGTCGAGTACCTTGCCTTGTGAGAAAACCGAATTACCGCTCGGACTTACATTGGGTGCCAAGCCGGTTTCCCACGGCGTACCCGGTCCCGTTGGCTGCATCGATACAGTGTCAGTACTGATGCGATAGGTGAACATCATGGGTTTGTTGTCCGGCTCACAGTGAAAACCGAACAGATCATCGTCATACGATGGCATTTGTACATCACCGCCTGCTGATATTTTTGACCCTTTGCACATCGGTGTAAAATCGCGGATGACATTGGCCTTATTGGTCAGTATGTCGAGACTGGTGAACTGGCCGTGCTGGGCTTTGTCGTGATTAACGTAGTACAGCAGATTGTCATCGGAGTGGCTCCAGAAAATCTCCTCAATGTCACCGGGCACGATATCCAGCTCTTTTAATCGACTGTAGTTTTGGCCATCGTAAAGCACATGGCCCTTCGGCTGCCCATCCCCCCCGCTTTGATAGAGCAGGAGCCATGATTCTTCGGCGCTCCACGCCTGCACGGTACTGTAGGCTGGCTTGTGCACTTGGCCTCTGGCGCTATTGGTGATGCGGATTACCCGAGTGCCAAACGCCGGGTCACGGTAATACTTCATGAAGGGTGGCTTGGCGACTCGCTTAAGCTTGACCCGATCGGCATGCGTTACCTGTCCTTCGCACAGGTTCTTTGAGGGTGCTTTGTTTGTGAGTGCAGCCGTTCCCGTCTTCAGCGTTTCACGGGTTGTTTTACCGGTTGTTGCACCGGTTGTTGCGGGGGCCTCTTGATTGGCGTCTTTGCCACGTTTGTTGGTGTTGTCAGAGTCACAACCTGATAACAGAACAAGACTTGCCATACAGGCGATTATCAGCTTCATGTCATTTCAGTGTCTGGTTTACGGAAATTCTGTCAACCCTGTTATCAACAGCTCTAATGAGTTTCAGCGTCGGTGAGAGTGAACCAGTGCACATACCGTACCTACGGCGCACGCCGATGTCTGGCCCACTAGAGTTGCACAATGACGCCGGATCACAGCTTCACCGTTACGCACCGAAGATACGACATCACCAACAGTAAAATCATCGCCCAACCACCATTACGATTTTATTACCGCAGCTAACTTACTGCCAGCCACGATCTGCCAATGCGTCGCCCCGAGGTTGTGCCCCGAGGTTGTGCCCCTGGGTTGTGCCCCTGGGTTGTACCCCTGGGTAGCGAGCTTGGGTAGCGAGCTTGGATTATGCCCCGGGGTTGTACCAATGCGCGACTATCACGCCGTACCGGTACAATTGTCGGCAGTGACAATGCGGCCCTCGACACCACCAGCGCTGCCGGAGTTACTGGCATCACCTGCGGGATGCCTGCCTACAGACTTAAGAGCACTGAGAATGCGCTGCAGATGCCTGTCTAGTCTCCCGTCCAGGTCTCCTGTCCAGTTCTCCCGTCCAGGTCTCCCTACAAGCTACATCTGGCCAAGCGCTGCAGGGTGCCGTTGGATTCGATCCTGCTGATCGACTATCCATCGCCAGCAAGCAACAGCCCCGCACATTCTCAATGTGCGATCTGCGACACGGTCATGCAGACAAGCTTGTGTTTGACTCTAAGGTCACGCCAATTTTGACTGCTGCCAGCTTGCGTTTTGGCAGAGAGCCGCAGACCTGCAGCGCAGCTTCTGTGCGCCACAGTCTCGAGCTGTTGTTGCTCTATGCGTGCAGGCGACGAGCGGACTAGAACGGGATGTCGTCGTCAAAGTCTGCGCCAGCGGCTGCCGGCACAGGTTGCCCCTGGGAGGCACTTCCCTGAGGGGCATTGCCCTGAGCACGGTTGTTGTAACCACCGTTGGAAGCTCCGCCGCCCTGCTGCCCGGTGTTTTGCCGCGGTGCGAAGTCTCCGGTGCTCTCGCCCCGACCACCCAACAGCTGCATTTCGCGCCCGATAACCTGCGTTGAGTAACGGTCCTCGCCGGTCTGCTTATCTTGGTATTTATCGGTGCGGATAGACCCTTCGATATAGATTTGCGACCCTTTTTTGCAATACTCACCCGCGATTTCCGCAAGTCGGTTAAACAGCGTGACCCGATGCCATTCGGTTCGCTCCTGTTTTTGTCCGGTGTTTTTGTCTGTCCAAGATTCTGAGGTAGCCAGACTGAGAGAAGTGACTGCACCGCCACTTGGCATATATCGTACTTCCGGGTCTGCGCCCAAATTGCCTACGAGAATGACTTTATTGATACCACGTGCCATAACATGCTCCTGAAGACCCGACGTCCAGTGTCGCGCCTGTATTGATGACCCATAATA
>CALDUO010000099.1 GCA_937923745.1 uncultured Granulosicoccaceae bacterium | reverse complement strand
GGGTGTCTGATATTGAGGCCGCCGCAGCATCGGGCGATTTGGTGACCGAAGATGTTGGGGTGTCTGGAATTGTGCCCCTCGTTGCTGCCGTGATCGTAGACGGGTTGGGTACGGACTCAGGTGAGGGTTCCGCTCCATTGCTCGGTTTGGGGTCTGGTTTGGGGCTTGGTGATACGTCGCCGGGACGTTCTGTTGCCGACGAAGGCGTGCGCTTTTGTGGGTGGGCAGACGGTGCAGGTTTGTTTTTCATCAGCGAAATGGGAGACCTAACCGTGCAACCGAACCTGCGACAGGAGCGTTGGATTATATTACAATCGATGCCAGTAGCGGATCCGTCGATTCGTAGTTTTTGGAGCGTGCCTTGTCTAGCAATTCTGTCGTGGAACTCAAGGGCAGTATGTATACGTTCCTGTCCCTGAAGCTGCATTCGGGCGACCTCTCAGCGGTAAACGAAGCACTGGCTGAAAAGGTCCAGCAGGCTCCCGGCTTTTTCAGCAACACGCCTATTGTCGTTGATCTGACCGCCATAGAAGACAAGCCAGATGTTGATGCCAAAGGATTACTGGCGGCAATTCGTGATCATAAGCTGGTACCCATCGTTGCAAGCGTGCATAATCGCGACGGAGATTTGGCGCGCGATATTGATCTGCCTTTGGTCGAAGCTCGAGACAGAAATACCGGTAACGATACCAAGCCAGCTGCTCAGGCTTCAAAAAAGACGTCCACGGAATCAGCAGAGTCCGCGTCCGATCCAGTATTTGACGACGACGTCGCATCAGGTGACCAAACGCAGAACACGGGTGCCAGCGTCGACAGCAGCAAGGAATCCGCCGAGACCGGCGACGGCGCTGCAGACAATAATGCTGGCAGTGACGCCGACAGAGAGCAGTCCGCCACCGGCAGCCACTCCATGGATCCTATTGATCTTGCGATGTCGGGTGCTGAGGTTGAGTATGTTGTTAAACGTCCAAAGCTCGTGACGCGTCCGGTGCGCTCCGGGCAACAGGTATACGCGCGAGACACCGACCTTGTAGTACTCGGGCAAATCGGTGCGGGCGCCGAGATCATCGCTGACAACAACATACATGTATACGGCCCGCTGCGCGGCAGGGCGCTGTGCGGCGTAACCGGCAACAGCGAAGCGCGCATTTTCTGCCAGTCACTGGAAGCCGAGCTGGTCTCTGTGGCCGGCAACTTTAAAGTGCTGGAAGAAATACCCGAGCATTTGCACGGAAAACCCGCGCAAATCTGGTTCAGCGATGACAAATTACACATAGAACCGTTGTAAAGACGGCATAAGCGTTACGATACGCAGCACACGGGGCATACCCCGGCGACTCTAATAATAAAAAAGCTTCAGTTATAACAACAATAAAAAAGAAGCGCGAGTTCTGGTGTCTGGAAGCGAAAACCAACGCCGTGACAGGTAAACCACACATGGTGGTTTGTCGGCAACAGCATTGGCGACAGATTGATTTTTTGGGAGTGATAGCTTGACTAAAACGATTGTAGTGACGTCCGGAAAAGGGGGCGTGGGCAAAACCACCACAAGCGCGTCTATAGCGACGGGACTTGCCAGCCGTGGTTTTAAAACGGTGGTTATCGATTTTGATGTTGGGCTGCGTAACCTTGACCTGATCATGGGGTGCGAGCGACGTGTGGTCTATGACCTTGTCAATCTGGTCAACCAGGAAGCCAGTCTTCATCAGACCCTCATCAAAGACAAACGCGTCGAAAATCTCTATATCTTGCCAGCGTCGCAAACACGCGACAAAGACGCGTTGACCATTGAGGGTATTGCGCGGGTCATGCACAAGCTCAAAAAGAGCGAGTTTGACTACATCATTTGTGATTCTCCGGCAGGAATCGAGAAAGGTGCCAAGATGGCGCTGTATTTTGCCGACGAAGCGATTATTACTACGAACCCCGAAGTCTCATCCGTTCGCGACTCTGACCGTATATTAGGCATACTGCAGAGCGAGTCGCGACGGGCCAAAATGAACGATGATCCTGTCAAAGAACATCTGCTGATCACCCGCTACAATCCTGGACGGGTGCAGGAAGGGCAAATGTTGAGTGTTGATGACATCGTTGAGCTGCTGGCAATCCCGTTGCTGGGCATCATCCCCGAGTCACCAACCGTACTGGACTCCTCCAACGCGGGTAAACCCGTCATTCTCGATCAAACCAGTTTGGCTGGGCAGGCATACAGCGATGCCATCGACAGACTGTTGGGAGAATCAAAACCCCATCGATTCATGGAAATCGAAAAGAAGGGTTTTCTGAAGCGACTATTCGGGTAATTCAGTATGGGAATTTTTAGCTTTTTCAGAAGTCGGCAGGAGCCACGGTCCGCCTCCCTGGCGAAGGAACGCCTGCAGGTGCTCATAGCGCATGAGCGCTCCGACCGCGATGGCCCTGACTATCTGCCCATGCTCAAGCAAGACATACTCGACGTCATCAAGAAGTATGTGGCAATTGGTGAAGACCAAGTGGTGGTGCAGCTCGATTCGCAAGAAAACTGTGATGTGCTGGAGCTCAATATAACACTACCCGACGGCACTGAAATTTCGCCCAAAGACGATCCCAAACAGTCTGCAGCCAAAACAGCCAAAAAATCGCGGGTCACCTGAAGCAGCGGTGGCGCAGTGCGCCAGTTTGCGCGCGCCTCCGTGGCGCAACACGCTTTGCTGATGCCATTACTGTTTGAATCCGACCAGAAAACTCACAAAATTGATCCTGCTGCACCGATACAGCAAAGGGCTCTGCGCTGCTCATTGACTGCCGTAAAGTGCGCTTTGCGATCAAATCACGCGTTAGCCGTAGCACATACCCTCAAATTTTGAATTGGCGTCTAATTTAAGGCGTGCAACTTCAGTAGAGTTGTCTATCTTTAAGTAGGCGGTGCGAAGCACTCCTTAGCGACAAACTTGAAGAGAACAAGAATAAGCCAGGTAGCAAGCCGGTCAATGAAACGGCATCTTTTGCCAATCGATATTCCAGTTAGTCACCCATAACAATAGCCCCCCATACGGCAAACGCTGACACCCTCTGCGTTTTGTGTGTGACCAACATCCTCCCAGCTGCCTTTTATGGCGCAGTCGTAATAATTCAAACAGTCGAAAACACTCACTGCGCGTTCGTGTGGCATAAAAACAACAATTTGGCTTGTGTAGCCAAAAAAAACACCAAAAAAGCTGGCACGTTGTGATTACCTGTCTACACTTATCCGCGTGTCCCACGAATTGGTGTCACTCACACTTGCATAAATGTTAAATTTTGTTGCATTATTCAGACACCAATACTAAAGTAACTACACAGAAACACTCTCACAGCAACACAACTCAACAGCAAATATCTGATTGGAGATATGAAAATGAACATGAAGAAATCCGCACTGGCACTGGCAATCGCTGCAGTAGCTGCAGCTCCAATGGCTCAGGCAGACGTCACCATGTCTGGTTACATCGGTATCATCCTGGGTTCTAGCGACGCAGACGACGCAGAGCTGAGCTTCGCTTCTGATGACTCCACCCTGAACGTTTCAGCGTCTCACGAAATGAACAGCGGCCTGACCGGCTACGGTAACTACCGCACAGATTTCGGTCTGTCTAACGGTGGTGGCGGTGACGCGGACAACATCCACATCGGTATCAAAGGTGGCTTCGGTGATCTTCGAGTCGGTGAAGTTCCTGACGCATCAGAGTACGGCCAGGTAGCTGGCGATATCCTCGCTGACATCGGTGGCGAAGAGCGCGGAATCAGCTACACCGGTTCTTTCGGTGCAGCAACTGTTGGTGTTAACTACTCACCTGAAGGCGACAACGATCGCATCGGCGCTGGTATCAAGTTCTCAGTAGGCGGTTTCGCACTGGGTGTTGGTGGTGCAAACAACACCGGCGCAGATACAACAACTCTGTCTGCTGGTGCTAGCTTTGGTTTCGGCGGCGCATCACTGGCTGTTGCATTCAAAGACTTCGACAACGATCGTCAAACCATCGGTGGTAAAGTTGGTTACAGCATCGGCGGCGTATCTTTGGGCCTGACCTACGAAGCAGAAGCTGGTGACGTCAACGACGGCGACCAGAAAATTCGTTTCGACGCAGGCTACGGTCTGGGCGGCGGCATTGGTCTGAGCACACGAGTTAACGTATTCACCGCTGATGACTCATCTCGCGACCTGACCGATTACCGTGTAATGATCACGAAATCGTTCTAATAAAAGCTTAAATCTGTTGTAACGCTAAAGGCCCCTCCAATGGAGGGGCCTTTTTTATGCCTGTCATGTTCAGGTGGAAGCGTCGATCTGTGCTTGCAGAGTACTGCATCCATAGGCAACGGACCTTGCTACGGTGTATCCTTGATAAAACCCGAAGGAATACCCGATGCAAATTCAAGAATTAATAGAGCAGAAGTTGCTCGACGGCCTGTCACCCGTGCATCTCGATGTCATTAACGAGAGCCATATGCACAGCGTTCCCGCAAATTCAGAAACACACTTTAAAGTCATAATCGTCAGCGAACGTTTCGATGGGGAATCGTTAATCAAACGGCACAGACTGGTCAATGGAATTTTGGCAGATGAGCTTGCCGGTGGTGTTCACGCGTTGGGTCTGCACACTATGACAGCCACTGAATGGGAGAAAAAACACGGAAAAGTGCCTGACTCTCCTAAATGTCGAGGGGGTAGTAAGGGGTAAGGTGGTCAAAGCACCTGGTGCAGGAGCACAGAGGGAGTTAGTTGGTTGTGTTGCACGGGTGTAGTCTGAGACGACTAACCCGGATAACTCAATCAAAGGCACCACAATGGGTGCCTTTGAATCTTTATGTTTAGCTTCGCTCGGTAACCTGAAGTACGTGGTAACCAAACTGCGTTTTGATGGGGCCTTGCACGGCACCCACTTCACCGTTAAATACGGCTTCATCAAATTCCTTCACCATTTGGCCTGGGCCAAAGGAACCCAGATTGCCGCCATCACGGCTCGATGGGCATGAGCTGTTGGCTTTGGCAACGTCAGCGAAGTCAGCGCCACCATTAATTTCGTCAATCAAGGTCTGGCATTTGGTTTCTGAGTCTACAAGAATATGGCGAGCTTGAGCCTGTGGCATAGTGGTTCCTAAAGTGTGGTGAATAAATGTTTGGGTAGCGTTGGGTTTTACTCAATCGAACGGCCAGCCGAAGCGATATTCAAGGTTGCTCCGTGCGTGGAGAAGAACCCTTCATGACTAAAGCAGGCTAATCAGCCGGTGGCTTCCAGATACCAAAAGCCTCTTGAGGTGGAGGGGGCGGTGGTGCCTTGCGCTGATTGCTAACGTCGTTGGCAACATGCTGGATAAAAGCGCCCAGTTCGTCCATGATCTCTTCTTTCTGCTTTTGCTCCATATCCTGCTGACCGACCATAAAGCCCACCACTGCGCACAGATACTGTGATGCAACGCCGGGGTCAGCTGCTGCATCGTCGTGTTCTTGCAACAGTGCCTGAATTTGTTGAACTAGTTTATGAGATAACTTTAGCTGGCTCATGAAAACGGATTTCGGCTGTCAAAAAAACAGATTGTAACAGCGCGGAGGCAGGGCGGTACAGCGCTAGAGGCGCTTTACTCGGCCAGCAACGAATCCATGAAGAATTCAGGTTCAACACTGAGCTGTGTCCCAGTGTGGGGCGCGGTGACATCAGCCAGAGAGTATTGTTGGGCGTGCTCGTGATCAGGTAAATCCGCAAGGCTGATGTCAGGTCTGGCAGCCGTCGCCAGCCCTGATGCCGTGAGACCCGATGCCGTGAGACCCGGGCCAATGGCCAGACCCTGTTGGGCGACTGTGTCGTTTTTGAGGTGGCTAATCATGTGGGTGCGGCTGCATAACGGGCAATTCAGCCACTGAGCGCAGGCGTTCCCCGAAGATTCGGTGCGATCGAGCGTCATGGTGATTTGGCAGTTTTCGCACTTCATCGCAGCCGGTTCCTGGTCAAGGTGAGTAGCACTGGTTCGTCGCGTTGATCTGATGTGGCCTGAGAGCGACAGTAAATACTGGCAACTTCAGAGACGCAGAGATTGTAATCGTTTTTCGACTTATCTTCACTGCAAAACCACACAATATTTTGTCGAACAGCGTCACTTTTTACCAATGGTGCCGGTGGGTGTCTAGTGGTCGATTCTGGGGGTTATTGTGGTGTTTTTGGTCACAAATAGTCTATCAGCCTTCAGGAGGATGAATACTGAGTCCTTTGCTCTGTACGGTGGTTTGGTGGGTCTTTAGCGGTTTAGGCATTGAGCACTAAGAATCAGCGTGTTTTAAATAAAATTCAAAATAGCTACTGTGACACTAAAAACGGTCCTTAAGATTTATTCTCAATCTAAAAACGATACTTAAGTTAAGTAATTGGAAAAAAAGTCGAAACGATAGGTAGGTAGCCATAACGGAAGACTTATTCCTATGCGAATAGAAAATAAATATGAAACTACAAAAGCATACTTGTGGTTTTTATCACTAGTGCTTTTGTCCTTTTCAAGCACTTCAATGGCGACAACCTGGTCCTACAAATCATTTGAGTATGATCTTGAAGACAATGGCAGCAGTGTTGGATGGCTGCCGGGAGAACAGTATGATGTTCTGACTGGGAAAATGAACCACAGTATGGTTGATTTGAGATATCCGGGAAATGGCATTCCTATTGTCGTGACAAGAAGCTTTCAACAATCAGATGGCATAGACAGTTTCCAGTCCGGATACGGCTATAAACAAATAAGAATGAAAGTTGATGTTCCTGCATTGACGATTCCAGTAAAAAATATTTCTGCAAAAGTGCTCCAATGTGCTGAATGGAATGCCGTAGATAAGCCATTAACATTCCGTGTGAATGGTTCAAAAATTGATTTTTTCCAGAATATGAAATTGAGAGAAATTCCGTTTCCCAATGATGCTTTATACATTAGCAAAGACGCATGGATGATAAAGTGTAGTAGTGGAGGCGATTATGAAATTTATTCACCTAATGGATATATCTACAAAACGGGTGATGTTTTTAGACAGGGTGGCCACGAAATACGAACAATTAATAAGGTGACAGATAATTTTGGTAACGAGCTTCATTATACGTATTCAGGCTATGTACCTCCCAGAGAGGTAAGAGAGGGATGGTCAGCAGGGAGAGAAGGTAGAATATGGAAAATTAGTTCAACTGATGGTAGAGAGGTGACTTTCAAATGGACAATTCATAAAAATGATGCGTCAGGCGGGGGAAACGTTTCGGGCTATTCACTTGATCGAATTTATAGTAACGGATCACCTAATAAACACAACGTAAAATATAGTTATGGTACGAATCAGATGAAAGTCACTTATGGTGACCCAAATTCACATGAAAAAAGAGAAATCGAATATTTCTTCGACGACATAAATGGAAGTAATAGTGATAATCGAATAAAATCTATAAAAATTCCAGAGGGAGGCAAGATCGTCTATCAGTATGGAGATTATTCAGTTGTAAATAATTTCCATAGAGATAACGGTAATTCATTAGGTCCACTAATTAAGCGGACTGTAGAATCAAGGTCGGGTGAAAAGGCTATCTGGAATTTCAAAATGGAGAATCTAGCTAGTATAAGTGATGCTTTCTCTAGAGTCATTGTAGGGCCTTTTAATACTGTAGAGTATTGGCAAAAAAAATCTAACCTATCTCGCGGTGATTCTCCGGCTACTTTGATAACTGCAGAAGACGGAAAAATAATACGAATTAAAAAATATAAAAATAGAATAAACCACTGGGATGAATACTCAAAACCAGATGTTCTAATCGATTATGAATATGAAAAGCTTTTTTCAATTCATCCATCGAATATTGGCACGAAGGTGTCGTTAGTAGAGAGAAATATAAGTGTAAACGACGGGTCGTCAACAACGAAATTTAGGGCGAAATACTACTATGAATTGTACGGAGTTTATGATCCCTTTTATGATGTTAGAAAAATTGTAGAATATAATGCAAAAGAAGTAAGAAGAAGTGCGACTTATACCTATAAACATAACGAGTTTGACGGTAAATGGATACTGAGCAAGCTCGATACCGTGGTATACACAGGCGGTGATAAGACTAGCTATGAATATTATAGTGATGGGTCAATAGAGACTGAAATAAAAAATGGAATAGTAACGAGCTATACCTATGATAGTCATGGGAACGTCAATAAGGTAACTACGGATGGTGAAACATATGAATATTCTGACTATTTTCGTGGGATAGCGAAAAAAGAAATTGATCAGGAAGGGAGGGTAAGAGGTAAGCTTGTAAATGATGATGGTACCATATTCCGGGAAACTGTTCTCGGCGGTAGCGAATATTGGCAGTATGAATACGATAGTCTGTCTCGGGTGAAGACCATATCATACCCTAACCAATTCAGAAAAAATACCAATATAATGTGGGTCTCTCCAAATCTGGAAATGGAGTATTTTGATGATGGTAGTTTTCATATTGAACGACACTATAACGATTTTGGACAACTTATTTTTGAAGAGCGTAAGTCGAATTATCCGAGCTCCAGTACGCAATACAGGTCCATAAAATATGAATATGATCTGGTCGGGCGTTTATTGTTTCAGTCATATCCGATTGATGCTGGATTCAGCCTAATGAATGAAACGTTAATATTCAGGGGCACTGAGTATACCTATGATGGGTTCGGACGACTTGTAAAAGAAAAGGCCGAGCTTAAAAATAAACAGACACGCGAAAAGGTCATAAGATATGACTCCTCTGACTCCGGCAATCTTAAAATTAAAGTCACTGATGGGAGGGGTAAGTCCACACTCGTTTCTTTTGAGTCCTATGGTGGGCCGTCCTATCAAAATATAGTCAAACATGTTGATGCTAACAATGTAGTGACAGACTATTTTTTGGATTATATGGGGAGAGTTACTGAGTCAAAAAGAGACGGCAAATCACGTAGGTACTATTATAATAGTAAAAAACAAATTAATAGAGAAATAAACCCAGAGTCTGGTGAAATAACCTATGCGTACTACCCAGATGGTATGCTGAAGTTAGTTAATAATAACGGGCAGTACATTAGGTATGATTATTTTAAAGACAATCGTATGCAACGCCAGAAATATTATACAAGTGGTAGTGAAGAATGGGTTCAGCGAAACTTTTTGTACAATAGCAATGGTTATTTGGAGCAATCAATCAACAAAAGTTCTGATGGAAGCCAGAATAATTCAATCGAATACGAGTATGATTCTGAGGGTAATGTATTAGTTGAGCGGCACAATATCGATAATAAAAAAACATTTGTTATTGGGTATGAGTATGATTCAAGGAATAATCTAAGTGCGATGCGTTTGCCTACAGGTAATAGATATACGCTTCAGCCAAACGGATTTGGTCAGCCTACTCAAACAGTAGGGGATGATGGTAAAAGCATATTCGAACTTATAAGGTACAGGGCCTCGGGTGCCTACTCCATTTTGAGAAATAACGGTACAGAGTCGGTTGGGTATGCAGATTATGCATATCGAGTCACTGGAAGGGGGTATCGCCCCGTTGGTACTGGTAGTTCAGGCTTTAAGGCAAAGTATACCTATTCTTATGACACAGAATCCAATATGACCAGAATAGTTGATAGTGTTTCTGGTGCATCACAGAATATGTTCTATGACAATGCTAATCGGCTGACTGATGTATCTGGTTCTCTATCTGGAAACTGGAAATATCAATATGATAACAGTGATAATATTAGATCTATAAACGACGCGGATAGTGTTAACAGGATTTTTTCCTACAACAGTAAGAATCAACTATTGTCTGTGACTTCATCTCAGCCTACGAGGACATTTGATTATGATGTTCGTGGCAATCTAACGAGAATGCATAGTTACAAACACAATGATCCCCAGTCATTAGATGATCTTGGGATAACAAGAAATATTGCGGACCAGATTGTGGGAACCAGTGATGGTACCAAATACTCTTACAATGCTAAAGGCCATAGAGTGTACAAGGAACGTAATGGAAGGGATTATTCCGTTTATGATCATATGGGCAAGTTGCGATATCGAATCAGCCCTGAAGCTGGCGTGGAGTCAGAATATTTCTATGTATCAGGCGAGCTTGTAGCAAAGCGAGATTATGCCACTGATGGCGCTGGTGCTGACGACAACGGTGATTCAGAGCAAATTACCCATGGCATTGTTGTCGAAGGTTTAACCATAACGATGCCTAATGATGGGTGGTATCAGGTGCAGTCAGAGGACGGATCGCAAACATATTGTGAAGGCATTCGCTCATGTATCATGCCGGCTGTTGGGATCTATAAGGTTATTAATCATACTGCCGTCATTACACATTATATTTCTGTCACTGATGGTGCAAGTACACTTGCTAACGGTATCACTGATGCCAGTGTGCTGTCTTTTACACCTACAACAGCTGAACTGTATTGGAGCAGCGCAAGTGATCAACGGCACGGTGGGTTGGCGGTTGAATATGAAATTTACCGTAACGGTGACTTTCTTGTTACCACGACCAATGGTTCCAGTTATGTTATTGACTCAGGGTTGACTGCTGGCCAGACTTATCAGTTTCAACTCATAGCGGTTTACAGCAATGGTGCAAAATCCGACAAAACACAGCCAGTAAGCCTTGTGATGCCGGAGCAAGTGCTACTAGCCAATGCGCCATCAGAGTTCAGTGCTAAAGCTTTTTCAGGTACCGCAGCAGAATTCTACTGGCAGCCTGTCTCTGACAACGGTCATGGTGGTAGCCCAAAAGAATATGTCATATACAAAAATGGCGTACAACACACTATCACGACAAATAGTAAGAGCTTTTGGATGGATAGTGGTCTGACGTCTGGTGTCACCTATGAGTTCGAGATAGAGGCAATATACAATGATGGCGCTAAGTCAGGGAGGGTTGGGCCTATTTCATTAAAAATGGAGAGTGGTCAAACAGCGGGGGCGGAGTTACCAGTAACGGGTAACGACGACTATTCATTGTCAGGGAATGAGATGACGTTTAAAACCAATAATTGGTACCAAATTCAAAACAGCACAGATTACAGTACTATTTGGCAAAATAATGGCAATAACGGCCCCGTGACCGTACCTAACGGCACCTACAATATCATTAATCATTCGACTGGCCAACGATACGATAATGTCCAGATACCTCAGTAATATAATCCTGTTTATTTGCAGATACAAACAACTGATGCTTTGATCAAAACGTTTAACACAAATGAGGTGCAGCTCAAAGACTGAGCTGCAGAAAAAATGTGTGATGCCGCTGAGTGTGGTATCACAAGAAGTTACACCCTATACCAATAATAATAAAAAGGGGTTTGCCATGAAACCAATACCAGCATTGCGTCTACTGCTCAGTCTGAGCATTGTGCTTGCCACCGTTATCCTGCCTTTTGTCTCGGCTCATGCGGCAACACGTGACGAGGTTGTCTATTACGTTAATGATCCACTAGGAAGCGCGGTTGCCGCCTACGATGAGAATGGCGAACAGTGCTGGGGAGAGACGTATACCCCCTATGGTTATAAAACCGAACGGGAAGATTCCTTCAATCGTGTAGGTTGCGGTGTCATCTCGGAGGAGCGTGGCTATACCGGTCATACCGAAGATTGGGAGACAGACCTTGTCTATATGCAGCAACGGTATTATGATCCGACGATAGGGCGGTTTCTGTCGTTAGACCCGATTAGTCCGGTTGCAAACGACCCCAGAACGCTCAATAGATACAGTTATGCGGCGAACAATCCCTATAAGTATGTAGATCCAACTGGGGAGATATTCTTCGTACCGGTAGTGGCGTTTCTGGCAAAGGAAGTCATCGCAGAGGTGGCCAGTCACTACACCAACGGTGCTACCGATATTCTGTCGGTGCGAAGAATGGCTACCAAAGCCGTTAAGTATGGTGCTAAAAGCCTGGCTACGAAGAAGGCTGATGATGTTGTTGAGAAGTCTACTGATGTTGGGGGTGATGTTCCAAAGGGTGGAACCTTTAGAGATGCAAACGCAAGGTTGCGTAATGCAGATGGTACATTTGCTCCGGATGGTGGGAAAGCTCGAAACTCTGGTGGGTCCCATGGAAATACAGCCGGAGATCAACCCGCCACACTATATGAGCGGTACGATGCAGACGGCAATTTTCTGAAGCACGGTATTTCGCAAAATCCGAGTCGTAGATATACGCAAAAAGAACTTGATGGGGGATACCTAGTTGAAACTCAAAGGGGTCCTCGGCGTCAAATGCTAAATGAAGAACGAAACCTCGTCGAAACTAATCCTGGGCCTTTGAATAAGGAGCCATGGGCCGGAAGTCGGAGTAATTGAAATGAAAGCAACCGTTGATTTTTCGGCTCAGTTTGGAGGTAAGGAAGCAGCAACTGCTCTGTTGCCTCATTTTAAGGCACTTAAAGCTATCGCGAGTGATATTGCAATAGAGAATTTTCCTTTCCGAAAAATAGCTTTTATTCTAAGAGTTGATGGTGAGATAAGCTCATACAAACTTTCAGGGCCAGGTAATCTAGATTTTGATAAGGATGACTATGTGTCGGTAGACCTAGGTATTACACAAGATGAGTATCGAAATTGTGCGAAGGGTGCAATGCAATCTATAATCAAATCGTTGCGCCTAAGTGTCGAATTTCTGAAAAATTCGAATGATAATAGACTTGATGGTATAGATTTCAGAGATATAGAAGAAGTTATAAGTGAGTTGATAAAAGCTTACGAAATTGCTGTTACCAAGTAAAAATATCGCTGTCTCGGTGATGTTCCAAAGAGCGGAAAGCGGTTTTCTAGATATTATAAACCATGGGCAAGTGGTGCAACTACAATGGCGACCTGCGCACACAAACGATAAGTCGAAGGTCAAGTGAATAGCCCTGGTTTCATCGGAGGCAGTGAGGCTGTAAATTAAATTGTGTAAATTGTAGAGGTAACTGTAATCCCCCCATTTTCCACAGGGCGTTTTAGTAGAATCTATGCCGCAAGTTGAATCGTCGCTGGCCGTGAGAGTTACTAGAGATGTCTATAACCGTAGTCACTAGGTTCCGAATATTGACAACACAGGAGCCGGCTTTTGTATTTCCTGTAGTGATTTGAGCAGGATAGAGGTCAAATAGAATAGGTGAACTAATTGTGAAGTCCCTGTGGGTTCCACAATGTCTAGGTAGTCATGGGGCAGAGCCTTACGGAGGTATGCGGACGACGATCAGATGGCAAAGATATCCTGATGAGTATATGCATAATTTACAGGATGAAGAGTGGTCAAACATTGTTTACCTAAGTGCAAGCCAACAAGGTATAGCTGTTTCTACGATAAAGGCTCCTTAACTGACTCCAGATAATATTGATCCTGTTGGCGAATTTGTGGAATTTTGAGTAGTTACTGAGTTATTGCGATTGGGAGGGTACAGCAAAAATAGTTGATATTTGCATAAAGGAATTGCTCGAGGATTTGATGTTACAACAGTGGTACGATATCGTCTTCCCGAATCTCAGGGTCCGATCGCGTTTCACAACGCGCAGATGATCCCTGATGTTCATCGTCACGCAGGATCAACCGCTATTTTACAGTCTACTTCCCCCGTGGTCCTTGTGTGTATCTCCATTCTGGGCATACAGCTAGGTGCGGCTTTCGCAGTCACACTGTTCCCGGCATTAGGCGCTGAAGGTGTTGTTGCGTTACGTGTGCTGTTGGCTGCGATTTTTATTGGTATGACTGTGTATCGCCGTGTGCCGGAATTGATTCGGGTGGTGCGTGAGAATTTCATGCTCACTTCGCTCTTTGGTACCAGCATGGCGGCGATGAATCTGTTTTTTTATATGGCACTTGATCGCATACCGTTGGGTGCTGTGGTTGCTATTGAGTTTTGTGGGCCTTTGGGCGTTGCGGTATACAACGCTAAACGCCCACACCATGTCATATGGGTGTTACTGGCATTGGTTGGGGTGTTTTTACTCTCTCCGTTCTCTGGTGCGGATCTCAACTTGTCGGGCATTGTGTTTGCGATGCTTGCAGGTTTGGGTTGGGCACTGTTTATTATATTGGCCGGGCGTCTGAACAAACGGATTGAAGGGCATGATGGTTTGATCGTCGGGATGGTGATTGCGGGCTTTTGTCTGTTTCCGTTGGCTGTTCCGGTGATACCTACGGTGGTAGCATCACTCGATCTTTTGTTGTGGGTTGTGCTGGTGGCTCTTCTCTCAACGGCTATTCCGTTTACCCTCGAATACGAGGCGCTTAAGCGAATACCTCCCAGAGTGTATGGTGTGTTAGTGAGCCTTGAACCTGCCGTTGCTCTGATGGTCGGCGCGTTGATTCTACATGAGCGTATCGCCTTCCAGGGTGTCGTGGCTGTAGCCTGTGTCGTGGTTGCGGCCATCGGTATTACCGTCACAGACCGTCGAGACAGGGATGTACCCGTGATAGAAGATAACGAACGAATACAATAACAGAAGACGGTCTCCAAATTTGCCCGGAGAACCATGCAGATAATCTTGGTGGAATATCCTAGACACCAATATCCTGGACACCCATAAATCAGTTGCCAGTTGAAGCCAGCTATCCGATGTTGATCACTAGGCTTTTCATTCGCTAAAAGGACTTGGCGATGACAACACCCCGAAGACGCCAGATCTGCCTGTCGGTAACTCCCTACTATCACTGCATCATATGATGTGACCGGCGTGCGTTTTTTGTGTGGCTACGACAGGGTCAATCGTCGACGTTGTGATCACCGTAAGCAGTGGATAGAAGATTGTCTGATACTGCTGGCGGAGATATTCTGTATTGACGTTGCTGGATTCGCGGTGATGTCTAATCACTACCATGTGGTGTTGAGGGTCGATCAGGAAAAGGCTAATGGACTGTTAGACGATGAAGTGCTGGACCGTTGGTTTAAGTCTCTATCGCGGTACTGAGCTGGTGAGGCGGTGCTGGCAGTTGAGGAACTGAGAGTAGGGGAGCGTCGATAAATCGAAATAACGATAAATCAAGACACCCACAAAACTGCCAGCATTTCGTGGGTGTTCTGAACTTCTATCCGATACCAGATGCCCGTAAGAACGCAAGGATACCGTTGGTGTCGTCGAATATGCCGCGGTAGAGCATTTCTGAGGCTACATAAACCAATACGACAAGCCCAAGCCATGATATCCAGGGGTATCGGGTGAGTAGCTTCATGATCAGGGTGGCAGCGAACGCCATCAGTACGATTGCCAGCCCCAGTCCGAAGATCAGCATGTTGGTGTCACCATCTGCTATTGCCGCGACCGCCAACACATTGTCGAGCGACATGGAGACATCGGCGATCGTAATTGACAGTAGTGCCTGGCCTAGCGTGCGTCTTGGCGCGCCGGTATAACCGGCCTCCGGATCCTCTGACAGGGCCATGGCCTCCGCAGCCCGTTCATCGGTATGCGCTTTAATTTCTTTGTACAACGTCCAGCATACCCAATAGAGCAGTAGTGCGCCGACCAACAGCAGACCCGGAATACCAAGCAGTTTGGTTGCGATAATGGCGAACACAATACGCAGTACAGCAGCCACGACCATGCCATACAAAATTGCTTTTTTACGTAATTCCGGTGCAAGACCGGCAGCCGCCATACCAATAATCAGTGCGTTATCGCCGGACAGCACAATATCCGCAATAATGATTGATCCAAGATCGAAGATGTTTTCAAACATTTGATGTCAAACAAGGTTGGAGGAGCAAAATCACAGCCTACCCTGCACGAGAAAGTCTCGTGCAGGCGGTGTAATACGCCCCGTTAAAAGTAGCAGACAGGTCGAGCCAAAGACTCCTTCCCTAGCCTCCCATCACTTTGGGCAGCCACAGCACCAGCTGCGGGAACAGGAAGATCAGAGTCAGGCCAACAAGCTGAACGAGCATAAACTGCATCATGCCCAGATAGATGTCTTTTAGATCCCACTCGGGAACAACGCCTTTCAGGAAGTACGCGGACAGCGCTACCGGGGGCGACAGCCAGGCGGTTTGAAGGTTCACGGCCACGAGAATGGCGAACCAAACCAACAAATCGACACGCTCTAAGCCGAATGCTGGTCCCAGCGTCTCCACCACAGGCATTAGGATCGGAACGATAATCAGGACAATTGGAACCCACTCCAACGGCCAGCCGAGGAGGAAGATCAGCGCCATGATCAGCATCAATGTGAGGACTGGTCCGAGGTCGAGCGACAACAGCAATTCCGTCAGCATCTTTGGTGTGCCGAGGTTCGAGAAGACAGCGCCAAAGAAGTTAGAAGCCGCCACGAGGAACATGATCAAAACGGTAATTTCGAGTGTCTTTATCAGCGCATCGCCCGCGTTCTTCATAAGAATAAACATCAGGAAGATGGCCAGCGGTGCGCCGTAAAGGATCACTTTTACCGGTACTTCGAGCGCTTGGTGGGCCAGCCACGCAAAGACGACATAAGCAATCACAGAGCCGAGCAGCACCTTCATATCCGCTCCGCGGATATAGAAGGAAAACTTGCCGTATAGAATTGACAGGAAGATCGACCCGAACGCGCCGCACGCTGCGGCCTCAGCTGGTGTTGCCCACCCTAGCAGGATCGACCCGAGTGCGAAGGAAATCAGGATCGTTGGGGGCACAAGCCCCATAAAGAATTCGTACCAGAGGTCGGCAAAATAGAACCCGCCCGGCTTTGCCGCCCGCATGAACATGAAAACCGCGAACATCGCCACAATCCATAGGATCGGGATGATAAGCCCACCAAAGGGGAAGAAGGCGAGACTACCGCCCGCGCCAAGGACGCAGAGCTGGATGAAGATAGCGAGCGCCGTCATCACCAAGATGATTTCCAGCCAGTAATAGGGCGAGGTGTTTGGCTGTTCCTCGGGGGGCAGGATCGGGCCGAGGCTAGGATTAATCCAACAGCGACCGATAGCGTAGAGCATATAGAGTCCAGCGAGCATCACGCCGGGTACGATGGCCGCACGAAACAGATCAGTGACGGGAACTTCGAGAACTGGTCCCATAACGATCAACATGATCGAAGGCGGTATCAAAATACCCAATGTCCCCCCGGCAGTGATCGTG
>CALDUO010000098.1 GCA_937923745.1 uncultured Granulosicoccaceae bacterium | reverse complement strand
CAAACGACAACGTTGTTTGGCGTGTAGAAACAGTCGACGGTAGGTCGGCTGTTTTCATGTTTATAGGCCAGTAGCTCAATTGGCAGAGCGGCGGTCTCCAAAACCGCAGGTTGGGGGTTCGATTCCCTCCTGGCCTGCCATTTTGGCCGATAAACGCACCTTTAGGAACGTAACGGAAACTCAGGTATTCACAATGGTCTCGAAGGCCGAAACACCAGACTCCAGCGGCGATAACATAAAACTCATTTTGGCAGCCGTTGTTGGGCTTGCGGGATTAGTCGGGTTTTATGTGTTCAGTGACTCCTCTTTGCTCCTCCGGGTTATTGGGTTGCTGGTTGTCGCCGGTATTGCTGCTTTTCTGTTCTACCAGACGGGCAAAGGGCAACGCACTGTCGCGTTTTTTCGCGATGCCCGGACTGAAGTTCGTAAAGTTGTCTGGCCAACCCGGGCGGAAACCACTCAAACCACGCTGATTGTTATGGTGATTGTTATCATCGTTGGCATTTTCCTGTGGCTGTTTGATTCGCTGTTGGCAATGTTATTCAGGCTACTGACCGGCATCGGAGGCTGAACATGACAATGCGCTGGTATGTTGTGCAGGCATTTTCTGGTTATGAAAAATCAGTGAAGCGCTCGCTGGAAGAACGCATTGAGCGTGCGGGCCTCGAAGAGAAGTTCGGCGAAATATTAGTCCCGACCGAAGAAGTTGTCGAGATCCGCGGTGGCAAGAAGCAGCGATCAGAGCGCAAGTTCTTTCCGGGCTACGTGTTGGTTCGCATGGAACTCGACGACGACACGTGGCATTTGGTGAAAGAAGTGCCGCGCGTGCTGGGTTTTATTGGTGGCACGGCGGATCGCCCTGCGCCAATATCAGATAAAGAGGCCGACGCGATACTTCAGCGTGTCCAAGAAGGCGTTGAGAAGCCGCGGCCGAAAGTCCTGTTTGAGGTTGGCGAAGTGGTTCGGGTTACTGATGGCCCATTCAATGACTTTAATGGCGTCGTCGAAGAAGTAAACTTCGAGAAAAACAGGCTGTTGGTGGCCGTACAGATCTTCGGACGGTCTACACCGGTTGAACTCGAATTCGGTCAAGTCGAAAAAGCCTGACACCTTTCTGTCAGGAACCGTATCGCGGCGCTGGTGCATTGCGCGGTGCGGGAAGCTGTTCAATCACACCAGCAACTTGGTTTACCCGGCACTTGATGAGCGCAAGGTTTTAGTATTACCGGGTTAGGTGTTACAAGGTTCAGTATTAATCGGCGAGTCACCCAACAATTACCAACGGGCCAGTGCTTATGTTACAGGGCCCGGTAACAGCAACTAGCAGTAATAATCGGCAACAACAAGTAATGGCAAACGAGCGGTTTCGTGCAGGCCTTCATGATGTGGTTTTCCATCAGATAGGTTCTCTGCGCAAACGCCTCACTATCACAATCTATCTCGGGGAGCCTAGCGGCGTTTGCACCCGACGGAGCATAACAGATGGCTAAGAAAGTCGAAGCTTACATCAAGCTTCAGGTGCCTGCGGGTCAGGCAAATCCAAGTCCGCCAGTTGGCCCTGCGTTGGGTCAGCACGGCGTCAACATCATGGAATTCTGTAAGGCGTTTAACGCGTCTACACAGGGCATGGAAAGTGGCTTGCCTATTCCGGTCGTGATCACCGTCTACAACGACAGAAGCTTCACTTATGTCCAGAAAACACCGCCAGCGTCGGTTCTGTTGCGTAAAGCGGCAGGCATTGCGAAGGGCAGCGGCACGCCCAACACCACCAAGGTAGGCAAGGTAACCCGAGCTCAGCTTGAAGAGATTGCGACGGCCAAAGATCCTGACTTGACCGCAGCTGATATGGACGCTGCCGTCAGAACTATCGCCGGTACTGCCCGCAGTATGGGTCTCGAAACGGAGGGCGTGTAAATGGCTGGTTTAAGCAAGCGTCAAAAAATGATTCGTGAAAAGGTCGACGCCGAAAAGCAGTACGAAATCAACGAGGCTTTTGCACTACTCAAAGAACTCTCGGGTGTGAAGTTTTCCGAGTCGGTCGATGTTGCTATCAACCTCGGTGTGGATCCACGAAAATCCGATCAGGTTGTTCGCGGATCAAGCGTATTACCCAACGGCACCGGCAAAACCATGCGAGTTGCTGTCTTTGCACAAGGCGATGCTGCAGAGGCTGCCAAGAGTGCGGGCGCTGACATTGTTGGCATGGAAGACCTGGCTGATTCTATCAAGCAGGGTAATCTCGATTTTGACGTTGTTATCGCGTCACCCGATACCATGCGTGTTGTTGGCGCACTCGGAACCATTCTTGGTCCCCGCGGCTTAATGCCTAACCCGAAAGTCGGTACAGTGACGCCAAACGTGGCGGAAGCTGTCACCAATGCTAAAGCGGGTCAAGTGCGCTATCGCACAGACAAGGCCGGTATCATTCACTGTGCACTGGGCAAGGTGTCATTTGAGCCTGATCAGTTGCGTGAGAACTTGCAATTCCTGATGGCTGACCTGATAAAAGCCAAGCCAACGTCAGCGAAAGGCGTCTACATGCGCAAAGTGACCGTATCATCAACGATGGGTCCGGGTCTGACCGTTGACCACTCGCCATTGATTTAACGTCTCGACAGAGCGCTGATCGAAAGTCTGCGAGTTTTGGCAGACTCTTTTCGACGGGCCTGATCCCATAGGCCTGATCGAAGGGCCTGATCGACAGGCCTGGTCGACAGGCCTGGTCGATAGGCTGGCGCGAGCAGTTTGTGTCAGCGTGATGGGCTAGAATACACAGAACAGAACACAGAAAGACGCGCTCGGTGTGACTCGCGGTATCGGTTAAACACCAATACTGGCTTCGGTGTCACAATGCAGTCGTCGAAAGGCCTGTGATAAACACAGGCAGACATTCATTCTGTCCCGGTTTCTTGGTGGGGTGGAGTGTGCTTTGAGTGAGGCAGTCGACAGGATGTCTCATCGAAGACCGCAGGTGCGGGTCAGTGGATGCACTACAGCTGAAACTGCCGGCTTAATTGCCTGCGTAGATGGGGAGATAAAGCGGTTGTTCCCACAAAACCGTCGTTATCAATCCTTTTAGGACTGGGCGAGGCAACTCGCCGTTGTTTATTAACCAGAGGTGCTCTATGGCTCTGACACAATCAGAGAAACAGGTGGTCGTTGCAGAGGTGGCAGAAGTTGCCAACCGTGCATTGTCCGCTGTTGCAGCCGAGTATCGGGGTTTAACCGTCGGACAAATGACTGACTTACGGGCGAAAGCGCGTGAGACAGGTGTTTACGTTCGTGTGGTTAAAAATTCCCTGGCTCGTCGTGCGATGGATGGTACCGAGTTCGAATGTATGCAGGACCGGCTCAGTGGTCCTTTAATGCTGGGTTTTTCAGAAGCAGATCCGGGTGCGGCAGCACGCCTGTTCCGTGATTTTGCCAAAGAAAACGAAAAGCTGGTGATTACCGTGGGCGCCGTTGGCGGTCAGGCAATCGATGCTGCAGACATTGGCAAACTTGCCAATCTGCCTACCCGTGACGAAGCGCTGGCGCAGCTCATGTCAGTGATGCAGGCACCGGTAGTGAAACTGGCACGTACGTTCAAAGAGGTTCCAGGTAAGTTGGTTCGCACCGTCGAAGCAGTTCGGCTCGCAAAAGACGCTTAAAACTTCACTTTAAAGTAACAGATAATTCGGAGTAAGAAACTCATGGCTGTATCAAAAGAAGATATGTTGGAAACCATCTCTGAGATGAGCGTGATGGAGGTCGTTGACCTCATCGCTGCAATGGAAGAGAAATTTGGTGTATCTGCTGCTGCGGCAGTGGCCGCTGCACCGGCAGCAGCTGGCGATGCCGGTGGCGCTGCTGAAGAAAAATCTGAATTCGATGTCGTTCTGGCTGGATTCGGTGACAACAAGGTTGGCGTTATCAAAGCAGTGCGTGCTGCTACCGGCCTTGGTCTGAAAGAAGCAAAAGACCTGGTGGAAAGTGCACCGGCTCCTGTCAAAGAAGGTGCTTCAAAGGAAGAAGCAGAAGAGCTCAAGAAAGCTCTGGAAGAGGCCGGCGCATCTGTCGAACTCAAGTAACACCTGCTACAGCTTGACGACCGCCGCTTAGGCGGTCGGGAATAAGGGTCAGCAGAGCAGCCCCGTTCACACGGTTCAGGGGGCTGTTCTGGCTGGCCTGTACCCGCTTCTGGCGGGAAAGAATATTCGGGACTGGCGATTTGCCCGTCCCCGTTATCAGAGGATTATTGATGGCCTTTTCCTTCACTGAAAAAAAACGTATTCGTAAAGATTTCGGCAAGCGAAAGCCGATACTCGAAGTTCCGTTTCTGCTGCAAACGCAGCTGGATTCCTACCGCACGTTTTTGCAGGAGGATAAGGCGGCAGAAGAGCGGGAAGAGATTGGTCTGCATGGTGCGTTTAACAGTGTTATGCCTATTGTCAGTTACTCTGGCAACGTAGAACTACATTATGTGAGCTATCGCCTTGGTAAGCCCGCGTTTGACGAGCGTGAGTGCAAGATTCGTGGACTCACGTTTGCAGCACCCTTAAGAGTGCTCGCTCGTCTGCTGATTTATGATAAGAACGCGCCAGCCTCCAGCAAAGTCGTAAAAGACATCAAGGAGCAGGAAGTATTCATGGGCGAATTGCCCCTGATGACCGATACCGGCACGTTTATCATCAACGGAACCGAACGCGTTATCGTATCGCAGCTGCATCGCTCTCCCGGCGTGTTCTTTGACCACGACCGAGGCAAAACCCACTCATCCGGCAAATTGCTGTTCTCGGCACGGGTTATTCCCTATCGTGGTTCGTGGCTCGATTTCGAATTTGACCCGAAAGACTGCATCTATGCCCGTATCGACCGTCGCCGCAAAATTCCGGCGACCATCGTATTGCGTGCGCTGGGCTATGAAACCCGCGAAATCCTTGAGACGTTTTTCGAGACCAACAAAATCTCGTTCACCAAAACCAAAATCGAGCTTGAGCTTGTGCCTGAGCGGTTGCGTGGTGAAACCGCAGCATTTGATATCAAGGCCGGCAAAGACGTTATCGTCGAAGCAGGGCGCCGTATTTCAGTGCGCCATGTGCGTGCGTTGGCTGAAGCGAAAGTCACCAAGCTCGAAATCCCACCCGAGTACCTGGTGGGCAAGGTGCTGTTCGGTGACATGGTTGATCCCGGAACCGGAGAGCTCATTGCAGAGGCCAACACCGAGCTGACCGCCGAGCTGATCGAACAGATTCGCGAGGCTGGCCTGAAGAAATGCGAAGTGTTGTATACCAACGATCTCGATCGTGGTCCGCACATTTCCAACACATTGCGCATTGATCCGACCCGCACTCAACTTGAAGCGCAGGTTGAAATATACCGCATGATGCGACCCGGTGAGCCGCCCACCAAAGAGGCAGCACAAAACCTCTTTAACAACCTGTTTTTCGAGTCAGACCGATACGATCTGTCTGCGGTAGGGCGCATGAAATTTAACCGTCGCCTAAGCCGTGAAGAAACTCAGGGCGAGGGTACGCTGTCGCGTGAAGACATCCTTGATGTACTCAAGGTACTCATTGATATCCGCAACGGTAACGGTACCGTGGATGACATCGACCACCTCGGTAACCGCCGAATCCGAAGTGTTGGCGAAATGGCCGAGAACGTATTCCGGGTAGGACTGGTGCGTGTTGAACGGGCTGTGCGTGAGCGATTGGGCATGGTCGAAAGCGAGGGCTTGATGCCGCAAGACATCATCAACGCCAAGCCGGTTGCAGCGGCCGTAAAAGAATTTTTCGGCTCCAGCCAGCTGTCTCAGTTCATGGACCAAAACAATCCGTTGTCCGAGATTACGCACAAACGTCGCGTTTCGGCACTGGGCCCCGGTGGTCTAACCCGTGAGCGTGCAGGTTTTGAAGTCCGTGACGTACACCCGACTCACTACGGTCGTGTCTGTCCTATCGAAACGCCGGAAGGCCCGAACATCGGTCTGATCAACTCGCTGGCCGTCTATGCAAGGACCAACAGCTTTGGTTTTCTGGAAACACCGTATCGCCGGGTGATCAACGGTAAGGCGACCGATGAAATCGGTTACCTGTCGGCCATTGAAGAAGGTAACTTTGTTATCGCCCAGGCAAATGCTGCGATCGACGGCGCTGGTGTCTTACAAGATGAGCTGGTCTCTTGCCGACACAAGAACGAATTTACGATGGCAACGCCAGACACCGTGGAATACATGGACGTCTCGCCCAAGCAGATTGTGTCAGTCGCTGCTGCGCTGATCCCGTTTCTGGAGCACGATGATGCTAACCGTGCGCTCATGGGGTCAAACATGCAACGTCAGGCAGTGCCAACACTGCGCGCCGAGAAGCCGCTGGTCGGTACGGGTATCGAGCGTATTGTGGCTGTTGATTCCGGTTCTGCTGTTACGGCCAAGCGCGGTGGAATCGTTGACTCTGTCGATGCTGGCAGAATTGTCGTACGTGCGAAAGATGACGAGGCGGACGCAGATAGCGTCGGTGTCGATATTTACGCGCTGACCAAGTACACACGCTCTAACCAGAACACCTGCATGAACCAACGACCACTGGTCAAACCCGGAGACTGTATTGAACGGGGTGATGTGCTTGCTGACGGTCCTTCAACGGACATGGGCGAGCTCGCACTGGGGCAAAACATGCTGGTCGCGTTCATGCCGTGGAACGGCTACAACTTCGAAGACTCCATCCTGATCTCAGAGCGTGTGGTTCAAGAAGATCGTTTTACCACCATTCATATCGAAGAGCTTACCTGTGTTGCTCGCGACACCAAGCTTGGGCCTGAGGACATCACGGCTGACATCCCGAATGTCAGTGAAGGTCTGCTGTCAAAGCTGGATGAATCCGGTGTGGTGTACGTCGGTGCAGAAGTGCGACCGAACGACATCCTTGTTGGTAAGGTCACCCCGAAGGGCGAAACCCAACTGACACCGGAAGAGAAACTGCTGCGTGCCATCTTCGGTGAGAAAGCGTCTGACGTAAAAGATACCTCACTGCGTGTACCACCGGGTATGGACGGCACCGTTATCGACGTTCGTGTGTTCACCCGTGACGGCGTCGAAAAAGACGCTCGGGCGCTGCAAATCGAAAAAGAAGAGCTCAAGCAGGTGCGCAAGGATATCGACGATGAGCTTCGTATCATCGAAGACGATTTGTACCAGCGTATGCAACGCATGATTGTCGGCAAGGTGGCTGACAAAGGACCAGACGGTCTCGGTAAAGGCGACAAAATCACTGATGCCTATCTCGACGGGCTGAGTCGCGACAAGTGGTTCACTATCAGTATGGAAGACGAAGCGCTGAACCTGCAGCTGGAGAAAACCAGTGAACGTCTGGCTGAACAGAAAGAAGCCTTTGACAAGAAATTCCTTGAGCAAAAAGAGAAAATCACCTCAGGTGACGACCTTGCACCGGGTGTCTTAAAAATGGTCAAGGTGTATATGGCTGTGAAACGTCGCCTGCAACCCGGTGACAAAATGGCCGGACGTCACGGTAACAAGGGTGTTATTTCCATGATCGTGCCGGCAGAGGATATGCCGTATAGCGAAGATGGCTCGCCGGTTGATATCTGTCTCAATCCGTTGGGTGTACCGTCTCGCATGAACGTCGGGCAGGTGCTTGAAATGCACCTTGGATGGGCCGCAAAAGGTTTGGGTCACAAGATCAACCGTATGATCAAAGCTCAGGTCAAAGTAGGTGAGGTTCGGGAGTTCCTGAACAAGGTGTACAACCACTCTGAAGCCAACCATGACACTGACATCGGCTCACTAAGCGATAAGGAAGTCATGGAGCTAGCACTGAACCTGCGTGCGGGCGTACCGATGGCAACACCGGTATTCGATGGTGCTGCGGAATCGGAAATACGCGAAATGCTGGCGCTGGCCGATCTGCCCGAGAGTGGACAATCCGTGCTGTATGACGGTCGTACCGGCGAGTCATTCGAACGACCGGTGTCTGTGGGTTACATGCACATGTTGAAACTCAACCACCTCGTTGACGACAAGATGCACGCAAGATCAACCGGACCTTACAGCCTGGTGACACAACAGCCATTGGGTGGTAAGGCGCAGTTCGGTGGACAGCGATTCGGAGAGATGGAAGTGTGGGCACTGGAAGCCTACGGTGCAGCGTACACACTTCGCGAAATGCTGACGGTCAAGTCGGACGATGTGAAGGGTCGAAACACCATGTACAAAAACATCGTTGACGGCGATCACCGTATGGAAGCCGGAATGCCTGAATCCTTCAACGTACTACTGAAGGAAATCAGGTCGCTGGGTATCAATATCGAGCTTGAACAGGACTGACAGACCTGCTGGTCGGTCAGAAAACCTGAACTCAGAATTGCACGGGAGAACACATGAAAGACTTGCTTAATCTCTACAGAATGCAGGGACAGTCGGAGGATTTCGACGGCATCCGAATCAAGCTCGCCTCACCGGAAACCATCCGGTCATGGTCGTATGGTGAAGTCAAAAAGCCAGAGACGATCAACTACCGCACCTTTAAGCCGGAGCGTGACGGACTTTTCTGCGCCAAGATATTTGGCCCGGTAAAAGACTACGAATGCCTGTGCGGTAAGTACAAACGTTTGAAGCACCGTGGTGTGGTTTGCGAAAAATGTGGTGTCGAAGTCACACAGACCAAAGTGCGCCGTGAGCGTATGGGGCACATTGACCTTGCCAGCCCGGTCGCGCACATCTGGTTCCTGAAGTCGTTGCCATCACGCATTGGTTTGCTGCTGGATATGACACTGCGTGAAATCGAGCGCGTGCTGTACTTTGAAGCCTTTGTGGTTATCGATCCGGGTATGACGACACTCGAAACCGGACAGCTTCTTACCGACGAGCAATACATCGAAGCCTGTGAAGAATATGGCCCCGATGAATTCGACGCGCGCATGGGTGCCGAGGCGGTTCACGATCTGCTCAAAGCCATCGATATGGATGGTGATGCAGCGGCCTTACGTGAAGAGATCGATGCGACCAAATCAGAAACCAAACTCAAGCGACTTACCAAGCGCCTGAAGCTGCTGGAATCGTTTGTTGCCTCGGGTAACCGTCCGGAGTGGATGGTCATGACCATTCTGCCGGTATTGCCGCCTGATTTGCGTCCGCTGGTACCGCTGGATGGCGGGCGTTTCGCTACGTCTGATCTCAACGATCTGTACCGTCGCGTCATCAACCGAAACAACCGACTGCGAAGACTGCTGGAGCTCAACGCACCTGACATCATCGTGCGTAATGAAAAACGAATGCTGCAGGAATCCGTGGATGCATTGCTGGATAACGGTCGACGTGGCCGAGCAATCACCGGCAGTAACAAACGACCGCTGAAATCACTCGCCGACATGATCAAAGGCAAGCAGGGTCGTTTCCGTCAGAACCTCTTGGGTAAGCGTGTCGATTACTCCGGGCGTTCGGTGATCGTGGTAGGACCGAAGCTACGGCTACACCAGTGTGGTCTGCCGAAAAAAATGGCGCTTGAATTGTTTAAGCCCTTTATTTTCAGCAAATTACAGCTGCGCGGTATGGCAACCACCATCAAGGCTGCCAAGAAAATGGTTGAGCGCGAAGGCGCGGAAGTATGGGATATCCTGGAGGAGGTTATTCGCGAACATCCGGTCATGCTCAACCGTGCGCCAACGCTTCACCGTTTGGGTATTCAGGCCTTTGAACCGGTGCTGATCGAAGGTAAGGCGATACAGCTGCACCCGCTGGTCTGTGCAGCGTTCAACGCTGACTTCGATGGTGACCAAATGGCGGTTCACGTGCCATTGTCTATCGAAGCACAACTCGAAGCGCGTGCGCTGATGATGTCGACCAACAATGTACTGTCGCCTGCCAACGGCGAGCCCATCATTGTGCCGTCGCAAGATATCGTTTTGGGTTTGTATTACATGACCCGACACCGTGTTAACGCACGCGGCGAAGGCATGATCTTCCGCGATATTGATGAAGTGCATCGTGCCTTTGAAAGCAACCTTGTTGATCTGCATGCCAAAGTGACGGTGCGCGTCAGCGATTATCATCAGGACGATAATGGCGAATGGCAAAATGTGCCGATGCGTGTCGAGACGACTGTCGGGCGCGCCATCGTGTCAGAAATTTTGCCGAAGGGCATGTCATTCGACAACGTCGACTGCAACCTGACCAAGAAAAATATCTC
>CALDUO010000097.1 GCA_937923745.1 uncultured Granulosicoccaceae bacterium | reverse complement strand
ATCAGAGGCAAGATCATGAGGCAGGTCGATCATAAAGCCTGAGTTTCTGCCTGCGGCACTCTCTGCCAGTTCTCCGGCTTCGAGGATGACCACAGTCGCAGTCGGTTCCAATTGCGTTATGCGCCGGGCAGCAGATAATCCTGCAAAGCCCGCCCCGACAATCACGATATCCGCGGTGACGGATTCGGTTAGCGGTGCCTGCACCTGTCGACGCGGCAACAACGCGTTCCACGCGGCTGTACCGGTGTGTCGGGGTTGACGAATGGCCTGATAGGCACTCACTGCCGTAGGCTCACAGGCAGGTTCGCTTTGGCACCCTGACTAGTGGGCATCCAGTGTTTCATCACTGAGGTCAAGCCAAATAGTTTTGAGTTGCGTGTACTGTTCGTGTGCCGTGAGGGCGTTGTCCCGGCCACCGAAGCCTGATTGTTTCATGCCGCCAAACGGTGTGGCTATATCGCCTTCGCCGAAACTGTTGACGGTCACCGTGCCTGCTTTTATTTGGCGTGCGCCACGAATCGCCTGTTTGATGTTGTGGGTAAACAGGGATGCGCACAACCCATAGTCGGTGTCGTTGGCCATGGCGATTGCGCTGTCAAAACTGTCTACTGTCAGCACACTGAGTACGGGACCGAATATTTCATCTCGCGCTAACGCGTGCGCGGGATTGTTTAGTTCAACAATCGTGGCGTCAACCTGCGTACCGTCATGTGTGTTACCACCGGTGATGACCTGGTCGGCCATGGCGATGTACTGCGTGACTTTTTTAAAGTGGGCCTTGCTGACCAAAGCGCCAAGGCGTGTGCCGGGGTCCAGTGGGTCTCCGGTGTTCCAGTGTTTACACTGCTCGAGTATGTAGGACAGCAGTTTGTCTTTAACAGCGCGGTGCACAATTAAGCGTGATATCGCCGAGCAATTCTCTCCCATGTTCCAAAACGCGCCATTCACAATTTGACCCGCCACGTAATCGAGGTTGCCTGCATCATCCATGACGATACATGGATTTTTGCCGCCCATCTCAAGCACAATTTCTTTGGCGTTGGATTCTGCCGAGTAAGCCAGAAACTTTTTACCGGTCTCGGTGGATCCGGTAAAAGACACCATGTCGATATCGGCGTGGCGCCCGATAGGTTCACCCACATCTGTGCCAGAACCCGGCAATACATTCAACACGCCAGGTGGCAGTCCTGCCTCGCTGGCAAGCTCGGCAACCCGCAGCGTGGTCAGTGAGGTTTCTTCAGCCGGTTTTACAATAACCGAACAACCGGAGGCGAGCGCCGGGCCGATTTTCCATGCGAGCATAAGCAATGGAAAATTCCAGGGTAATACAAGACCCACAACACCGATCGGTTCGCGCACAATCATCGCGATATGATCTTCTGACGGCGGGGACACACTGTCATAGAGCTTGTCGATTGCCTCGGCATGCCACTTAATACAATGAATGGCTTCGGGGATATCGACCAGCTCGCAGTCATAGATAGGCTTACCGCTATCGATACTCTCGAGCACAGCCAGTTCACGTGCATGACGGGTCAGCAATTTGCAAAATTTGATGAGAATGTCTTTGCGCTCACCGGGAGCAAGCGCACGCCAGCGTCCGTCTTCGAACGCGTCCCGTGCTTTGCTGACGGCAACGTCAACATCATCAGCGTTACACGCTGCCACACGCGTGATGACCTCACCGGTAGCTGGATTTATCGTGTCAAATGTATTACCTGACTGAGCTGGCCGATAAGCACCATTGATATAGGCGTTAGCGGGCAGGTCGAGAGAGGCGGCAATAGCAGCGTATTCCTTTGCAGTCAGCAGACTCATGAGTTAGTCCTCGGCTATGATGGTGGCAACCGTTGTCCGTATGACCGAGACAACCTGCTGCAGCGCGCGTTTTTCTTCGTGGGTCAGTCCTTTGAGGGGAGGGCGCATGGGGCCTGCATTGATACCGTTTAGGGTCACACCAAACTTGATATTCTGTACAAATTTACCGCCCTGTTCCAGCACATGCATCAGCGGCAACATTGCTGACATGATTTGGCGTCCTTTTTCAAAATTACCGTCAATGACGCACGCCCGATACAACGCAACATGTTCTTCCGGTAAAAAATTGGAACCACCACAAACCCAGCTTCTGGCACCCCATGCAAAAAATTCGAGTGCCTGATCGTCCATACCACAAGACATTTGTATGTGAGGGTAGTCGCGAGCCAACAAATGCACCCGATTGATATCACCCGAGCTCTCTTTGATGGCGCAGATGTTTCGGGATCGGCCAATCCGGTCCAGAAAATCCTCGCCCATGGCTACACCCATACGGCCAGGATAGTTGTATAACATGACCGGTAAATTAGCCGCCCGATCTATGGTTAGCGCGTTTAGTGCATTTTCACGCTCAGTCGGTACCGCGTAGGGCGGTGTGCCCAGCAAGATGGCGTCGGCTTTCATCGCTTTGGCACCCTCAGCCAGCGCGACCGAATCCGGTGTGAGCATGGTGCCGGTACCGACGACGACCGGTACCCGGTTAGCCACTCTCTCGACTGTAAATTTGGCCACCGACAAGCGCTCTGCCACCGTCTGTGTGTAGTTCTCTCCGGTCGAACCGCCTGACACCAAACCATTCACACCCTTATCGATCAGCAACTCAATGACATCTGCCAGTGCATCAAAATGTATGCTGCCATCGTCATGGAACGGTGTAATCAGCGGCGTGTAAATACCTTCAAATCTGAATATCGGATTCATAGTTCAACTCAGGTGTTCGTTTAGGCAGTCTCACCTAACTGCAAGGTCAGCGCGTCAGCCATCACATACCGTTCAATCTGATGTCGAGACAAATTCCAGTGAGCCGTTGCCAGGTTGGCCGCGGTATTTTCATCTTGCTGTTCAATGGCTTCAATGATTTGATCATGGTGTTGATCGGCAAGCGTTTGTTGTGCTTTTGTGTCTTGCTGTGTGGCGTTGACAGATTCATCCAAGGTGTTGCCTGGCTGAAAAAAAGTGGTACCGATACGGGCATGATCAATTAGCAGTCGCTTAAAGCTCGGCAGTAAAAACGTGTTGTGAGCCATATCGCCGGTAATCGCATGAAACTGATAGTTGGCCATTGAGCGCGCGGCACTGTTCTGACGTTTTAAGCTGCGCTTGAAGGTGCGTTGTGCACTTTTTAACTGCTGTATTTGTGCAGGTGTCGCCTGTCTTGCGGCTAACCTCAGTACCGCGCCGTAAATCATGGGTGCGGTTACAAAAAATTCGTGCAGTGTCGTATGATCGAGCCCCGTCACTCGCGCACCACGATTTTCGCGCAGTTCAACATAACCCTCACCAGCGAGTTGTCTGAACACCTCACGCAATGGCGTGCGTGACAGTTCAAACTCATCACACAGCGACTGTTCGTCAAGGTCAGCGCCGGGCGTCAGGCGCAACGTCAGAATGGCGCTTTTTAGAGACTCATACAACGCATCTTTCCCGGTGCGGGCTGAGGGAAGTTGCGTTGCGGCAGGTTTGCGGTTAACTGGCATCGGCGGAGCATAGTGTAAATACATATTGTATACAATATGCATGGATCAAATTGTCAGCCGATTATTGCAAGCAGTCGTATCTAACGCTATGGACGGCGGTCCCTGGTATATAGAGCGACGGTTTAATGTGTGGCGCAGAGCAGTATCGTAGCGCCTATTTTTTTCTGAGCCTTATTGTGTAGGGCTGTTTTTGCGGGGCGATTTTTCGCAGGGTGGTTTTTCACAGAGCGCTTTTGGAACGCTGCTGTTGGCATGCTTCAGGTATCGCGGGGCGAGGTCGTTGTCGATAAACGTGACGTAGACCGGCTGGCCAGGGCTAGTCTGTGCAGAACTGCAGGTTGCACCTCGCCGTCGGACGGCGTTGTATTAAAACGTACAGGGCGCAGTGTAAAAACAACAGGCTCGAAAGGGATAGTGCAACGTGCCGATCTGTGGGACCGGCACGCGCTGGCGCATCGCTAGCTTTTGACTGCACCCATAAAACGATCACGAATTGTAACCGGGTCCATCGTGATAACAGGTACTTTGACATTACCCGACTCGCACTTGCAGACAATGATCGTCATTTTGTCTCCGTCAAGTGCCTCTTGCAGCACCTTACCGGTGTCGGCGGCATCACACTCAATAACGTTGTCGCAGCCACAGGCTTTGGCTACAGCAGTCAGTGAGGTTTTTTGTCCGGCATAGGTTGGTTGATCACCGGTCGAGCCGTAACTGCCATTGTCGATGATTAACAGAATAAAATTGTCGGTTGTGTTGTTGGCAATGGTGGGCAGCGTGCCAAAGTTGGTTAATACCGAGCCGTCACCGTCAATTGAGATTACCTTTTTGGGTTGTGCCATGGCCAGACCCAAACCGATAGAAGAGGCCAGACCCATGGTGCCCAACATATAAAAATTGGTGGGCTGGTCATCAATAAGGTGCAGTTCCTGGCTGGGTAAACCGATGTTACAGACCACCAGTTGATCACGCAGGATTGATGCGATTTCTTTTAGTACGTCAGAGCGAACCATGATTAGTACCCCTTCCAGAATGAAGCATCGGTCAAAATGGCAACCGGCTTATTACACATAAACGAATGCTTTAGGATCGCATCGAGTTCCTCAACGTCCTCTTCCTTGTGGAAGTGGTAGGTTGGGATGTGCAGCTGCGCCAATAACGCTTTGGTGTGCACCGCCATTTCAACTTGGCACGCGACCGGCTCACCGAGTTCACCGCGATAGCTGATCAGCATAGGCAATGGCATACGATAATACTGGGTTAGTGTGACCAGGGTGTTGATGGTCACGCCAATCGCTGTGTTTTGCATAATGATGGCAGGTCGCATGCCGCCCATGAAGGCACCGGCGCACAGTCCCATGCCTTCGTCTTCTTTATTGGAAGGGACATGCTTGAGATCAGGGCTCTTCTCAATGAGGTCGATAACACCGGCAAGTTGTTTGCACGGCACGGTTGTCACGAAATTCACGTTGTTGGCAACGAGATCGGACACAATTTTTTCATTTACTGACAAGCGGGTATCTCCGGTTGTAGTGCGTGGGTTAAGGAGAAGCGAATTAGCTCGCTTCACCCGAAGTAAGGTCGAACACGTCGTTCGGAAAGTACTTTTTCAGGCGGATGTCAGCGGTTCTTGCGTGACCTTCCATGCCTTCGAGCCTTGATATACGGGCAGTTGATTCAGCCACCTGGCGGGAGCCTTCACGTGTTGCATATTGCCACGTTACAATTTTCATAAATTTATGTACCGACAGGCCGCCTGTGTACTTGGCCGCACCCGAGGTCGGCAGTACGTGGTTGGTACCTGACGCTTTGTCGCCGTAAGCAACGGTTGTCTCTTCGCCAAGAAACAGTGAGCCGTAACACTTGAGCCGCTCTTGCCACCAGAACAGATCTTCAGCTTGCACGGTTAAATGCTCCGGTGCTGTCTCATCTGACGTTTGCGCCATCATTTCACGATCTTTACATAAAATCACTTCGGCGTAATCACGCCATGCTGCAAAGGCGTTGTCCTGGTTGGGCTGTGGCAGATCGGCGATCAGGCCTGGTACCAGCTCCATCACTTTTTCGGCCAACTGCCGGTTGTCGGTGACCAGCCAAACAGGCGAGTTATAGCCGTGCTCTGCCTGACCGACAAGATCTGCGGCAACGATGTCGGCATCGGCAGTGCCATCCGCCAAAATGAGGCTATCGGTTGGACCTGCAAACATATCAATACCGACACGACCAAACAGGATGCGCTTGGCTTCAGCCACAAACTGGTTACCCGGCCCAACCAGAATATCGGCTTTGGGTAGTCCGAACAGACCAAAGGTCATGGCCGCAACTGCCTGCACGCCGCCCATCGCGAGGATGGTATCAGCACCACACAGCTGAGCGGCATAAGCGATAGCCGGGGCCACGCCCTTGTCTGCCATAGGAGGAGAGCAGGCGACAATACTTTCAACACCGGCAACCTTGGCGGTGGTGACCGTCATGATGGCGCTGGCAATGTGACTATAACGGCCGCCGGGAATATAACAGCCCGCTGCCTGACACGGAATGGACCGTTGGCCGAGCTTAAACCCCGGTGCGATATCCATCTGCACGTCACCGATGGAGTCTTTCTGTGCTTCAGCGAACCGGCGGACATTGTCGGCTGCAAACGCAATGTCGTCTTTGAGTTTCTGGGGTACTTTGGCCGCTGCCGCCTCAATCTCTTCCGGCGTCAGAATAACGTTGCCTTTATAGGTATCGAACTTTTGCGCATAGCGCATCGCAGCTTCGTCGCCACCGGCCTCGATATCGTCGAGGATGGCCTGCACGGTATCGCGTACGTCGCCAGAGTCTGTGGACGATGTCTTGGCGGCTTTCTTTAAATATTCTCTGGTCACGTTGCGTTTCTCCAGCACCTGTGTGAATTGGGTTTGCTAACCGAAAATCTAGCGTGGGTATAATGTAAGCGCTTTCATTCCAAGATGCAAGCGCTTACATTGCATTAATTTGCTATAGTCAGCGAAATGATACGGAGTTGTCCATGAATGTACCTGATACACCCACGCTCGAAGACGTTGCCAAAGCGGCCGGTGTGTCCACGGCCACTATTTCCCGCTCGATTAATCACCCGGATAAAGTGTCGCCAGATACCAATGAGCGGGTGCAGCAAGTTATTAATGCGCTAGGTTACACACCGCATTTTGCCGGGAAAACGCTGGCTTCCAAGCGCAGCAGAACGGTAGGCGCCGTCATCCCGACCATGGCGAACGCTATGTTTGCCAGCGGTTTGCAGGCATTTCAGGAAGAACTGAACGTACAGGGATACACGTTACTGGTTGCAAGTTCGGGTTATGACCATGACGCCGAATACGAGCAGATTCGTAAACTCATCATGCAAGGCGCTGACGGACTCATGCTGATTGGACATCAGCGCACAAAAGCCACGCGCGATTTTTTGCAGGCCCGGCGGATACCGACCGTGCTGGCGTGGTGCAACCCAGACGAGCGCGACGCGCTGTATGCCGGTTTTGACAATGTTGCTGCTGCACAGGAGATAACGCGTGAGGTGTTGGCACACGGGCACACCCATATAGCGATGATTGCCGGTGTGTCTGGCTCGAATGACCGGGCATCGCAACGCATTGAGGGCGTTAGGGTTGAGACGGCAAAGCACGGTGTGTCAGCTCGTCTTTTGTCTGTCGTTGAGGCTGTTTATAGTCTGGAGGCCGGTGGTGATGCCTTTGAGCAAATAATGCGTCAGAGCACGCAGCCTACAGCCATTATCTGCGGAAACGATGTATTGGCCTGTGGTGCCATACTCAGAGCCCGTCAGCTCGGTATTGAAGTGCCGGGTACGGTCTCGGTCACCGGCTTTGACGACATTGATATTGCGCAGGTCATAGAGCCCGCACTGACCACCGTGAAGGTACCGCAACGTGCTATGGGCAAGGCAGCGGCGGAGCGGTTGTTGTCGTTGTTGGACGATCAGATACCAACGCTTGGCAGTATCAATTTACCGACGCGCGTCATTCTTCGGCACTCGCTTGCAACTTTAAAATAGTGATATCGTCTGATTGTTGATGCAGACTCAGCCAAAGCCCGAACGCGAGCGCAATGCATTTGCTCAATATTTTGCGCATCATTAAGGGGCTGTGATAATTAGCCGGTATGTTGTTTTTAATCCATGGTTATCAGCGTAATCACCCAAGCCACCCGATAAGCAACCAGACAAGCCACCGTCCGAGCCATAATCAGTGTCCTTACCAACATCCTCGCATAGCCCAAACAACGCAACGCCAACCAAACCTGTGTCGATAGCACTCATTGGTGCCGGTAGCATTGGCAAACGACATCTCGCGGCACTTAAGGCATCCACGCGCTGTCGCCTGGTGGCTATTGCCGATAACAATCCGGCGTCGGCACAAGTGGCGCAGCACGAGGCGGTGCCTTTTTTTGATCATTACGACAGTCTGCTGCAGACCATAAAACCCGACGGCGTCATCGTCGCCACGCCCACCGAACACCACTTGCAGCCCACGGTCGCAGCCCTGCAGGCATCAGTACATGTGCTGGTTGAGAAACCCGTAATGGCAACACTCGATGAAGCGCAGCAGGTCATTAATCTGTCAACAGAAACGGGGTATTCCGTGCTGGTCGGACATCACCGACGTTATTATGAACGTGTAGAAAAAGCCAAGGCCATCATAGAAGACGGGACCATCGGGCAATTGGTTGCAGTGGTCGGACAATGGACCATGAGAAAACACGACGACTATTACGACAGTGCATGGCGTCGCCAGTGGCAGGCAGGCCCGATACTGACTAACCTGATCCATGATATGGATTCACTGCGGTATTTGTGTGGTGAGGTCTCTGAAGTGGTGGCCCGCGCCAACAATCAGGTGTTGGGTCACGAAAAGGAAGACACGGCTGCGGCTATCATCACGTTTGCGTCTGGCGTGCTCGGCACTTTCCTGCTGTCAGATCAGACCGCATCGCCGTGGAGTTGGGAGCGGGCTACCGGTGAAAACGCAGCGTTTCCGGCCACTGCGCAAAACGCGGTGAAATTCATGGGTACCAAAGGGTCACTGGAATTTCCCAATTTAACGTTGTGGCATCACGACGGTACACCCGCAGACTGGTTACATCCGATGCAATCCATGCACATCGCCACTGAATTGGAAGATGCGTACATCAAACAGGTTGATCATTTTGCTGATGTGATTTTGGGTCGTGCCGAGCCCCGGGCATCGGCGGTAGACGCCACCGAAACCCTGAAAGCCACATTGGCAGTGCTGGAATCCTCGCAGCATGCTCAACCGGTCAGACTCTCGGGCCGTCCGTTGTGATTACCGACACGCATGTTCACTTGGTCTACCGCGATCAATTAGCTTATGACTGGATTGAGCCCGGCTCGTATCTTGATGCCGATGTATCAGTTGAACAGTATGAGCAGGTTGCCCGTCAGGTCGGTATCACCAAAGCGTTGCACATGGAGGTGGATGTTGCCGAAGCCGATATGGAAAAAGAGACCACGCTGATCGAATCACTGATCGCACGCGACGATACTATTCTGTGCGGCGCTATCGCTGCGTGCCGACCGGAACATAAAGACTTTGACGCTTATCTCGAACGCCAGTCGTCTCGTTCTGCCGTCAAGGGTTTTCGCCGTGTGTTGCATGTTATGCCTGACGAACATTCGCAGCAGCCGATATTTCGCGACGGCATTAAACAATTGGCTCAGACCTCATGGGTGTTTGACCTGTGTGCGCTGCCACGCCAATTGCCGGTGGTCACTGAACTCGTGGATCTTGTGCCAAACCTGCAATTTGTGATGGATCACTGCGGTGTGCCTGACATCAAGGCCGGTGAATTCAGCCGCTGGGCGGCAGCTGTTGCGCAACTGGCACTGCGAGACAACGTAGTGGCCAAGTTGTCGGGCATCATTGCCTATGGCGACGGCACCCACTGGACTGTCGACACCCTCAAGCCCTACGTGCACCATGTGATCGAGTGTTTCGGCACCGACCGTGTTGTGTGGGGCAGCGACAGTCCGGTGTGTTTGGCTGGCGGTAGCATCAGTGATTGGGTGGCTGCGACGCATGCCCTGTTGAGTGATCTGAACGATGCCGAGCGTCACGCAATCCTGTCGGCAAACGCTGCCCGCGTATGGCGTCTGTGAACAGACCGTGAACGCTGGTACATAGTGTACCAACTCAACCTTCATTGAGCGTGTTGCGCCGGATAAACTACTTGACGCATCAACGATAGACCTCTTAAAGTCAACGCGTAGCGAAGGCAATCAAGCAATCTCGCTACTGTCACGAACAATCCCGCTCTCTGCGCAGTACCGCTGACTGATTCGCCCTGCAGCCTGCTGTTACACGTAACATGCTGTGCCCGGGAGAGCGGGTTCGACAACACGGCGACTGTCTCCGGCCAGCCAACAGCACTTGTGCGCGCAGCATGCACCGGCCACTCAGCGTCGAACCATGAGGAGAGAACAATAATGAAAAAACAGCTGACGACGCTGGTGGGTAGTGCAGTCATTGCCGGTACCACCGCTTTCAGTCCGTTACAGGCGGCTGAATTCGACGGTGTAGAAATTAATATTCTCACGCGACCCGGGCCTGTCATCGCACAGCGTATGGTCGAGCGCGGTGAGGAGTTCACCGAGATGACCGGCGCAAAAATCCGTGTAAACGAGGTTCCGTTTGCCGAACTGTTCCAAAAAATTCTGACTGACTGGGCAACCGGTACCAACTCGATTGATGTCGCGGTATTTGCATCCGGGTGGGCAGTAGAACTGGCCGATGGCGATTTACTCGAAGATCTGACCCCGTATGTGGAAGCCGATGAAAAACTGCAGTTCGAAGACATCGCGCCGTTTTTCCGCGAGTTCAATCAAAAGATTGGTGGTAAAACCAAACTGATCACCATTGACGGTGATTTCCAGATGCTTTACTACCGTCGCGATATTTTCGATGAAATGGGTATTGCGCCGCCGCGTAACTGGGACGAATACATGGCAGCTGCCAAAGCCACGCATGGTAAAGACCTCAATGGCGATGGCGAGCCCGATTACGGTTCCTGTATTTTCAAAAAACGAAACGCGCAATCCTACTTTGCCATCATGTCGGTCGCTGCCGCTTTTAGCCAAACGCAAGGCACAGGGCAGGGGTTCTTCTTCGACCCCGAGACCATGAAGCCACTGATCAACAATGAAGCCTGGATCGAAGCGCTGAATGTATACAAGGCAACCGGTGAATACGGTCCGGCTGAAGAGCTGAACCAGGATATCGGCGACACACGGGCACTGGTACAGGCAGGTCGCTGTGCGCTGGCCATTGACTGGGGTGATATCGGACCGCTGTCTATCGATGAGTCGGGCGCTGCAATACGCGACAAAATGGGTGCGACACCCATGCCCGGTACCTCGCGTGTGCTTGATCGTGAAACCGGCAAACTCGTCGACTGCGATGCAGAGCGTTGCCCACATGCGATTGATGGTATCAACATCAGCCCGTTCGCTGCATTCGGTGGTTGGTCTGGTGCCATTAACAAAAAAGCGGATGACCAGGTTAAACAGGCGGCTTACGCCTTCTTGTCTTACATGAACCAGCCAGAGCAGTCGAACGTTGACGTGACAATGGGCTGGACCGGCTATAACCCGTATCGCAACTCACAACTCGATGACACATCCAAGTGGGTGGCAGCCGGTTTTAGTGAAGAGTTTGCACAGAACTACCTCGGCGCGATCAAAGACAGCCTGAACAATCCCAATATGGCGTCAGATCTTCGCATCCCCGGCACCGCACAATATCAGGGTAATGTGCTTGATCGTGAGTTAGCCCGGTTCCTCGCCGATGAAATCACCGCAGAAGAGGCGGTAGCCAACATCGAAGCGGGTTGGGAAGAGATCACCGAAGACTTTGGTCGTGATACACAGCGCGACATGTACAAAGCGTCTTTGGGTATCACCAACTGATCAGCACAGAGGGTGCGATACGCACAGTCTTTGTCTGACTCATAATGTCTACAGTGGGCAAGCAGGGCACGCCGTCACGGCGTGCCCGTACCCATCGCATTAGCGAATGGCTCGACCGTCAGTCGAGTACGCTGTTTATCACACCGGCTGTCGTTCTGATTCTGGTGTTTTCCTTATTTCCGCTTGTCGCATCGCTGATCATTGCGTTCTCCCGTTTTCGGTTGCGCGCAGGCAGTTACCAAGTGCGTTGGGTCGGTTTTAAAAACTTCGAAAAACAGTTTTTTGGCTCAGAGCAGTTTCATTTTCTGGGTACGTTCAAAGGCATGAGTGTACTTGGCTGGGTCGTTGCCACGGTTGCAGGTGTCTTGATTCTGTACTGGCTGTATCGGTATTGCCGTCAGAAATTCTGGTGGCTCGGGTTTATTGGCAGAATCATCAGCGCACTGATGGCCTTTGGTCTGGTGCTGTTATTCTCCGCGACACTGCTCAGTGGACATCAGTTTGGCACCCTTGGGGTCACGCTGTTCTATGTTTTTGTGGGTTGCTCTTTGCAGTTTGCGATTGGGTTGGGGTTAGCGCTGTTGTGCGCACAACCGATTCGGGGCCGCACGTTTTTTCGGGTGGTTTTTTTCTTGCCGCTCATGATCACACCCATCGGTATTGGTTACGCATTCAGAATGCTCGCCGACACCACCAAGGGGCCATTTTCACCTGCGTGGCAATGGGTGGGGCTTGGCGACTTTGCCTGGTCGACGGACCCATGGGCTGCCCGACTCTTTATTGTTATTGGCGACTCATGGCAGTGGATACCGTTCGTCTTCATTATTCTGCTGGCAGCCCTTGAGAACATACCCAAAGACCATCGTGAAGCTGCAGAGGTTGACGGGGCCAGTGGCTGGCAGATTTTTAGGGAAATCACGTGGCCACAATTATTGCCGGTTGCAGCCACCGTCATGCTGATACGCTTGATCGAGGCGTTTAAGCTGGTCGACCTGCCCAATATTATGACCGCCGGTGGTCCAGGGATCGCCACCGAGTCGATGTCACTTCATTCCTATTTTGCATGGCGCTCGCTCGACCTTGGACAGTCGGCCGCTATTGCTTATCTGCTGCTGATCACCACGGTCGTGATTTGCGTTTCGTTTTTTAACTATGTGGTGCTGGGCCGACTCCGGCAGGGCAACGCCTGATGCATACAAGGCACCTCACCGAATGACTGCTGTCAGGAAAAAAATATCACGGCGCAGAACGCCCTTGCAGTGGCTGTTTGAAGCACCCTCCATAGGTAAAATGGCACCAGGCACCGCTGTATTTGTGTATGGCCTGTTGCTCTTTTGGACGCTGGTGGTGCTGTTTCCGTTGTACTGGGTGTTGATTACCTCGTTTAAAACAGCGCTGGATGTTAACAACGGACCTGTGTTTTTGCCATGGGTCGACTTTACGCCGAGTCTGCATGCATGGCGTGAGCTGCTGGTCATAGATTACGAAGACACGCTACGCTCTTATATCAACTCTATCGTCATCGCAACACTGTCTACCGCACTTTGCGTGGCGGTCGGTTCGATGGCAGCCTATGCGCTTGCCCGTATCACCTACAAACCAAAATTTGGCAATATTCTGTTATTTGTATTGGCGATGTTGGGCGGCTGCTATGTGGTTTGGAAAGCCGGTGTTGACTGGAAAATAGCCATGACGGCAGCTTTTGCCATTTGGTTTTTTCTGCTGAAAAGTGTCGGGCGGTTTTTTAAAAAATCAGTGGGTAACGGTGACATTCTGTTCTGGATGATATCGCAGCGTATCTTGCCGCCGATAGTGACGGTGGTGCCGATTTACATGATGTTCCAGAATTTAAAAATGCTCGACACGCATCTGGCATTGATACTGACCTATACGGTCGTGAATTTACCGATTGTGGTGTGGCTGCTGTATGACTTTATCAGCGGTATACCCATCGAACTCGAAGAGAGCGCGCAGCTCGACGGGGCCAGCCGGTTCAGAACGTTTTGGGAAATTGTATTGCCGCTGGCAAAACCCGGACTGGCTGCAACCACATTGCTGGTGCTGATACTGGCATGGAACGAATATATTCTGGCGGTCTTTTTGTCGACGTCAAATGCGCAGACCATTCCGATACTGGTGGCCGCGATGAATGCCGGTGAACGCGGTATTTTGTGGTGGAGTATGTGTGTGGTGATCATCATTATGATCATTCCGGTGGTCTTTATGGCCATACTCTTACAACGGTTCATCAGTAAGGGCGTTTTACTGGGTGCGGTCAAAGGATAACGTTATGCAAAACCCAACATCCGAACAGTCCGCCCAGCGGTTAACCCTTCACGCACTGAACAAGTCGTTCGGACTGGTGCATGTCGTGAAAGACCTGTCGCTCGATATTCATCCGGGAGAGTTCCTGGTGTTACTGGGGCCCTCTGGCTGTGGCAAAACCACTGCGTTACGCATGATTGCAGGCCTTGAGACGGTTGATAGCGGTACCATTACACTCGGTGACGAAGACATCACCCACAGCTTGCCGAAATACCGTGACATTGCCATGGTGTTTCAGTCCTATGCGTTGTACCCACACAAAACTGTGTTTGAAAACATGGGGTTTCCGTTAAAGGTCAGCGGGTATTCGCCTGACGAAGTCAAAGAGGCGGTGCACGAAACCGCCGCGCAGGTACATATGACCGACTACCTTGAGCGATACCCGCGCGAACTCTCCGGTGGGCAACGCCAACGGGTTGCATTGGGTCGAGCCATGATCCGACGTCCGTCTGCGTTTTTAATGGACGAGCCGTTATCAAACCTTGATGCAAAACTGCGCGGACACATGCGTGCCGAGCTCAAACGCATGCAACATGATCTGGGCACGACCACGGTGTACGTCACACACGATCAAATTGAAGCGATGACGCTGGCGCATCGGGTCGCCATTATGAATCACGGTGTGTTGCAACAACTCGGCACACCGGCCGAGGTATACGATGAACCGGCTAACCTGTTTGTTGCCGGATTTATGGGATCACCTCCTATGAACTTCGTCAAAGGTGCGGTCGACAATAACCGGTTCACAGCAACAGGATTGGCGTTGCCCGTCACGCAATATACGGGTGGTTCAGAAGCCATCCTCGGGTTTCGGCCGGAAGATGCCGAGGTTGTAGCTGCCGATGCGGGGCTTTTTAATGCACACGTGTTTACGTCAGAGCAGACCGGTGAATACACATTGGTGACGTTAGAGCTTAACGACGACACAGTCACTATCAAGATGCCAAGAGAATTTAATGCGACCATCCGCGATACGGTGGGTGTGCGTTTTCCGGTCAACAAAGGCTTTTTGTTTGATGCAACAACCGGCGACAGAAATACAGGCCAATTAAGTTAATTCAGGTATACGCCAACGCCCCCAAGATTACTCTTTAATCTGTATGTTTTAGTAACGCCTGTACTGCTCAGTCACTTGTGCCGCCCAACGGTGGGCATGGCTATGGCGGGGTGTGCAGTGGATCAGCTATGGGCTCTGTCACCACAAACCGATGAAACTCCGCTTTGAATCCTGCGCGCGTGGGCGAACAGGCCATTGGGCCGAGCAGGGCGGTGCCTCCCGCAGGAAAATGCGCAACTCTCATCAGGCGCCACTGGTCGCCTGAGTGTTTCTGGTCGCTTGAGCGTTCTTGGCCAAGTGTCGCGGTGTTCAGGTAATGCACCAGCACTGCGTCGTTGATGCGCGTCAGGCGAACCGATTGTGGGCCGTGTAACAGTGGTTGCTGAATCACCGACCAATCCGAGTGACCCTGCGCAATAGCCGGCTGGCCTGAATCTAACTGGCCTGAATCTAACTGGCCTGAGTCTAACTGGCCCGTACCTAACTGGGCAGTAGTCGACCGCTCTGGGCGAGATTGTTGTCGATGCGGCTCCGCGACGTTGGTCACCACGACACTGAAGTTCATCACGCCATCGGAGAATTCAATGCCGGTTTTGATCCAACGCTGCGCATCGACACGCAGCATTAAGCCCGCCTGATCATAGAGGGTGGTGTAGTCTCCGGAGAACTCGCACACGGCGGTAAAATCACCCGTGACCGGTGCGCCGTAAAAATGCCCGTCATCACGATGAAACTGATACCAGGTGTTCTGCCAAAAATCAGTTTTATCGTGCGTTACCAGTGTTAACGTCTTGCCGATAGACCACGTGGCAGGCTCGTGATGCCACGTCGCCTTGTCGAGAAAGTCGAGAGCAGACATGGTGCGTATTCTCTGCTGTGGTAACGGTCTGTTACCGGGACAGGTCTGCCAGGGTAGGCAGGTCGGCACCGCTGCGGGTGCAGGTGATACCGGCAGCACGAATGGCCAGCGCCATGCTGGCCTCGAGATCGACATCTCCCTGTAGCGTTGCAGCATCGGTGATGTGTCCTTCGCGCTGTAGCCAATGCAGTATGGTGGCCTGGAACGTATCGCCAGCGCCCACCGTATCGACAACATTAACCGCAACACCCGGCGCATGTGCCGTCGTACCGTCGGGCTTAAAACCACTGGCACCGTCTGGGCCGCGCGTGATAAACACCAGTTGCGCGCCCATCGCAAAACAGTCGGCGACAAACTGGTCCTCTTTGCCCTTGCCCAGCAGTGTTTCTATGTCTTCGTCGCTGGCTTTGATCAGATTGGCGCTGCTGCCGTAGCCTTTGAACACCGCACGCCAACGCTCAGCGTCGGGTTCGATGCTGGGCCGGAGGTTTGGGTCGTAGCTGATAATGCGAGAGCTGGTTTGCGTGCGCGCCAGATTCATTAACGTGGTGGACGTCGGGTCGACAGCGGTGCTGTAAGAACCAAAATGCAACACGCGCACATCACCGGGTAACGGTGCTGGCATATCGTCGTCGGTCATGCTGACGTCTGCAGTGTTGTCGGTGTAGAACGCATACTGTGCAGAACCGTCGGGCTGCTTTTGCACCATGGCCAGCGTTGTGTTCAGTGTGGTGTCGATGCATAACGAGGTGTCGATATTGTTCGCCGCGAGATAATCGCGCATTCGCTCACCGAATAAGTCGGATGACAAACGGGTGAGGTAACGCGATGGGTGACCAAGGCGAGCAAGTCCTGCCGCAACGTTCATCGGTGATCCGCCGACGGCACCTGCAAGCGTGACGCTGCCCGTTTTGTCGGTGGATGTATCAGACGCAAACAAATCAAAAAGGGCATCGCCGCAGCACAGAAACACAGTTTTCTCCAGAAATTGTTATTTAAGCAGTCGGTTGCGCGTGTTTGGTGAGCCACGCCTGTAACAACCGGTTAAATTTGACGCGATGTTCGATATGCGGCAAGTGCCTGCAGTCATCAAACCAGTGCCAGTCACCGCCGAATGTGGTTTCGTCTTCAGCATTGGGCACGTTGGTATTATCGCCCAGACCCCAGATAACCTGCCTGTTTATTTTTGCGTCAATGACCGCACTTTTAGCCGCTGTTAGTTGTTGAGCTTGATCGTGGACCCGTGTGGTTGCGTCAAGCAGATCAGCGAGCCGGGTGAGGGCGTCTCGTACCCCGGGTTGCGCGATATGTTGCAGCAGCGGTGGCACCAATTGATTACTGATCAGTTTGGGATTAAAGACTAGCGATTGCAGGAGCGCCATCGCAGCACCGGCGTCAGTCAATTGCGCAAATTGTGTGGTGAACGCGGTATCGACTCCCTGTCCGAGCCCAACCGGTGCCACCAACGTTACAGACTGCACCTGGCTCGGGTGCTTTGCGGCATACAGTAACGCGAGCCCGCCGCCGAGGCTGTGACCCACCAAATGCACGGGCTCTGTCGGCGAGGTGACAACTGGCGCGAGTAGCTCTTCGGACAGTTGGGCCAAAGAATGCGATTGCGCTGCCTCTGTGACCTCTGCCTGACCGTGCCCCGGTATCTCAAGGTTGTGAGTGGTATAACCTGATTCGAACTCGCCGATATTGCCAAGCCACGACAAGCGGTCGGCGCCAAATCCGTGAATAAAAATCAGGTGGGGTTTGGGTTCAGTCACCGGTGCTGATCATGCCAAGTGTCTGGCCGGATTCGGCAATGTCGTCAGCCTCTACCGCCTGGCTGGTCAGCACACCTGACGCGGGCGCCTCCAACTCCATGGCTACTTTGGGTGTTGTGATCAGCAGTATCTGCTGACCTTCGGTGACCGTGTCGCCAACCTTCACTAACCATTCATCGATTTGCGCTTCATTGACCTCGTTGCCGAGGCTTGGCATCTGTATGGGTACTTCCACGTTCGTGTCTCTCCCGCGTGAGTTAAGTGAATGCCGGTGTACTGGCCCGACAGGTTACTCTGGATTGTGTGATGGCGTCGTGCCACCCATGATGCGTTACGTAGGGGCTTGCTGGCAGTCGAAGACAGATTATAAACCCCGGTTATAAACCCCGGTTATAAACCCCTGTTATAAACCCCGGGCGGCCAGTGCATCATCGCCCCAGTCTCTGCTGCCGCGCTCGGTAATGCCGGCATCGGGATAAAACCGGCTGGCAATTTGCCCCATGATATCGTCTGCCTGAACAAAGTAGCCCGATTCCATCTCGGCACCAGGCACTATCCAGTTCGGTGCACCCAGTACCACCGGCGCAGCCTTGAGCACATCGAAAGCCATGCGTGTCACCGTACTGGCCAAGGTCATCGCAAAACTACCACGTTCACAGGCCTCCGACACAATAAGCAGGCGTCCCGTTCGTTTGACAGACGCTACAACCGCGTCGTAATTAAACGGCACCAGTGATCGTGCATCAATGACTTCGCAGCGGATACCGTACTG
>CALDUO010000096.1 GCA_937923745.1 uncultured Granulosicoccaceae bacterium | reverse complement strand
CACCAATCTCACACTACACCAGGCCATCGATCTGAATGTACCCATTGGGTGTGGAGACGTTGCAGTATTTCCGGGCGACATCATAGTCGGCGATGACGACAGCGTGATAGTGATACCCGCCGCTATCGCAGACGAGATAGCCGACGAAGCCACCGAGATGACCCTGTTCGAGCGATATGTATTATCAGAGGTTCAAGCCGGAAAAACCATAATAGGCCTATACCCCGCCACCCATGAAGAAACACAGCAGGCGTTTGCGGCTTGGCGTGAAAATCAAACAGGGTAAAGATGCCGATACAACAACTGACCAACAGGCGATATTACTGACAGGAACACGATAGTGAGTAACAGCCAGTATAAAAAACTCACGCGTCAACGTTGTGCTGTTTTCTTGCCACACGAATCAGCAGCAGTTAACGAACAACTCTTGAATACCACTCTGAAACACCTGGACAGAAAACACCAGAACTGGGAACACTAGTACAGATATACCGCTCCGGTTCCATAGTTACCGCTTTCTTCACTGCTTGGCTGATAGCCATTGAAGCCTGCAGAGTTACCGTCTTCACCGAACGCACCCGCCACTAACGTGTTGCCATCGGAGCTGACGGCAGTTGCCGCGCCAAATCGGTCGTCGGTATCGGTGTTGCTCGCCTTAACATAGACGGGTGACAGCCAAACGCCATCGCGGCGTATATGTACATGAACGGCACCCGAATTTTTTTTGGCTATTTCGAGACCCGAATACCCCCCTACACCGGTCGAGGCGCTGGATTCTGCTGAGTTAGCAGTAACCAGTGTGTTGCCGTCATCGCTTAACGCCAACGAGAATCGATAACCATCCAGAAAAGTCTGCGCCGACCATACACCGCCGGTACGTTCATGAATATCGACGCCGCCCACTGTCGCGACCGCGATCGTGTTGCCGTCTCCACTTAAACTCAATGACCAACCATAAGCGCTTAGCTCTCCCGAGATATTGCGTAGCTGCGCCTCCGGGGTCCAATGACTACCGGAACGTGTATACACGTAAGCTGCACCGTAATAATAACTGGGTGACGGAGACGCCCCTCTGAAAAAGATGGGTTCACCACCAGCATCGTAGAGCCCTACGGCAAGCGTACTACCGTCTGCACTGAGGCCGAGCGACCGGCCAAACTGTCTGGTGTCATGAGGTGATGCTGCGGTTATGTGTGCCTGTTGCTGCCAGTTAACGCCGTCGCGCACAAACACGTAGACAGCGCCTGCGCCTGAAGTCACGCCGCTCTCGTTATTCTTATCACCGTTGATACCGATATCACCACGGGCCTCACCGGCGGCTCCGACAGCGAGCGTATTCCCATCAGCACTTATACTCAAATTTTCGCCAAACAAATAGCCCGCACCGGAAGCACAGCATGCGGGTGCCTCCTGATCTACATTGCTGGCTTTAATATACGCCTGCTGCGCCCAGGCGTCTCCGCTGCGAACATACACATAAACAGCACCGGCGTTTAGTCTCTCTCTGGGGTTCGGCTCGGCATTGATACCTACGGCGCTACCGTCTTCGTCACTTGCTCCGACAGCCAGCGTGTTACCGTCTGCACTCAAATCAAGCGCAGCTCCAAAGTATGCGCGCTCTTCCGGATTACTGGCTTTAATATAAGCCTGCTGAACCCATCCGGCATTACGGCGCACAAACACATAGGCGGCACCGGCATCTTTAATTGAGTTGTCTGACTGATCACCATTCACCCCTGCTGATGCGCTGTCTTCCTGAGGCGCGCCGACGGCCAGTGTATTCCCGTCGCCACTGATGCTAACCGACATACCGAACTGATCAAAATATTCGGGGTTGCTGGACTTAAAGTAACCAATAGCGTCATCCAAAGTGCTCTCGATTAATTGCTGCACAGACAGCGTACAACCGCTGGCGTTACAGGCTTCGACCATATAGCGGGCGTTCACCCGTTTGTGTAACGCCACACGATGATCGAACTGGTCAGTGGAAGGCGGTAGCTGATCAGACACTGGCGAATACCCCGACACACCATCCGGGTTCTCCAGCACCCGATAATAATCAGCCGCCGCGGTGGGCTCCCACCGAATACGAAAGGTCTTATCAGCGACTAGCTCAACGCGGGCTTGCACCGGTAATAAATTTGCGCCGGGATCACTCTGCGGCACACTCAACGTAATATCAGGCGATGTTGACGGTGGTTCAGCGACAACGGGTGTCGGCGGCTCTGCAGTTTCTTCAATGTTAGGCACACCATCGCCATCTGCGTCCCAACGCTTCACATCAAATTGATTCGCGGTTATGTCAATCGATTCGGAGTCACTCGTACCCGTCGTGTAGCTCGCCTCATAACTGCCTAATGGCGTAATCCCATTGTCATCGCTGAAAGTCACCGACAAACGATGAGTCGTCCCTGTCGGCAACACCGCTGTCGCCTGCCAAGTCTCATCAATTACCCATGCAGCCGTTGTAACAGCCTCACCCCAAACAACCCGAACCTGCAACGCGTCAGACACATACGGAGGCACAACGATATTAAAAGTCACCTCAGTATTGGCAGGCCCGTCATTATTGGGAGCAAAAGGGTTCGACACCGTCGGGGAGGATGTTTCGGGAGGGGTTAGCACCGAGTTGTCAGTGACGGACGCATCGGCGCTTTGTATATCATCAGCGGGATTATTATCAGCGGGAGCGTTATCAACAGGTGTATTGATGACGGGAGCATCGTTGACTGCTACAGCATTGACTGGCGCGTCGACGATCGGAGTATTCGAAGCGGACGCATCATCCACAGGTACAGCAGGAACAGTCGGCGACGGCACGTTATTGACAACATCATCAGGTGCATTCGAATTAACGTTGGCTTCAACCGACGGCTCGTCGTTGGTAGCGTTGACCACACCCTCGACCGAATTCACCTCTGCAGACACAACGCTGTCACCAGCATCTGAGCCAGACCCAGAACACCCTGCCGCCAGTGCCACGATAAAAACTACAAATGCTCTGCGCAGTATAAAAGTACGGACAAACGCGCTCATAAATTATCCTTGTAGAACAGCATTGATTCGCGGATGCTTAAAAGACAAACAGCGCCAAAACAAGATGCCAACTTATTGACTGATTGTACAGGCTGACACAACAACCCGCTGTGACGGGACTGGCTTTTTAAGGCCCGCCCCACAGGAGGCTAAGAATATCACCGACAGCTGATGCGTGATTGTGAACAGTCGTGTCGGTATTGTTATGTGGGTTGTTAGTTGTTGATGAATTCTTCAGTGAGCCAGCGCTGTAGCCGATGTGTCGCTGTGACATCATCACGGTTGTAACTGAGAATGGCGTGTTTTAATGCTTCTTTTTTTTCAAGGTTTGTCTCTGACAGAAACCGATTAAACTGATATACCGACCATTGTGACCCGGACCCCTCGTCTTCCCACTGAAAATTGACTAACCCAGGGTGCTTACAAATATCCTTTAGACTATAACCCAACAAGGGCAACACCAAACTATCCGCTACAGGTTTTTTTATATCAAACAAAGGACCGCCCTCGTCTAAAAGATAACGCACCGTCGCATGGCCCATCATATTGTACTTCTGGGCGTACGCTTTAATGGTGGTCAATTCGTGATTGCTATAGTGCGCCAGTATCAGATTCGGGTAGCGTGCTTTGTAAGTCTCAACCTGCTCAAGAAAACGGTGCCATCCCTGCTCGTCGTCCTCAAAAGTATCTGTCCATACATATTCAAACTGACCATTGTCCATACCTGCATCCGGCACGAGGAATCCCCATAAATATACGTGGTTCTCACCTCTACTCACCAAGGGATTGTTTTCAATGTCAAAATGCACCCAGTCTCCTTGCGGCAATTCGACCGGGTGCATCTCAAACACCTCACCGGTCAGATGTGACTTTGCCTGCAAAACCGCGCGGGCTTTTTTGTCACTGGATTTGAGATAGGGAACGTTGGGAATAGTCTCTGGGTCAGCGCTGGCCAATTGACTGATCGTGTTGATACCGTGCTCGCCCAATGCTCCTATGGAACGGCCGTCAACTCCGTACAACAGCGAAAGATCTTCAGTAGCATCAAACCCAGACTTGCAGTGTGTATAAAAAGAGCAACCACTACACTTACTGTGACTGTATTTCACCGACGGCTGCTCATCTGAGGACAACAATACCCTCATGTCGGCCACGTATTTTTCTGTCATTGCATCAACCTCGTCACCGAGCGATGCGGCACTACCGTCACCCAAGAATACGATCGCTGATTTGCCATTACCCAAGAGTCGTCGGTAAAGGCCCAACTGTATTTGTATCTCTTTTTTATCCTTATTTTTTGACAGCTTGGCATCAGCCGCCTGATATAACCCATCGTCATCCAGAACCAGAAAATCAGGACGACCGACAAGCCCTTCAGCCTCATTAGACAGTTGCGCCTGGTAGATGATTGGAACACGCTGATCCATCAACTTCAGCGTCTCATCCACTGACTCGGCAGACTTGACCCCGTGTTGCCCAAGTTGCTGATCTGATAGTCGACGCAGCACATTCCGTTCATGATCGAGTCCCAGCTGTAAAATCAACTCAAGAAACGGGTCGGCCTCAGACTCAGCCTCCAGGTCTCCCTTGTTCGACAACCAAACCTGACGCTTGCAATGTAACCAAGATTTCGCATCACTGGGTTTTATAACAATTGATTCCATCTTTCTGCACTCCCTCTTCGTGACTACAAATTCGCCAACATGCGAATAGCTATTGTCAATTCTGGTGTTTAAGAAGCTGAATCAAGCAGCGACCTGGTTGGCGGTTTTACTGCGATTCCATCCTTGAACTTCACTCCTTTGATCACGTTTGCAAGATGATCAAATCCTCTTAATCTGTGCCAGCGTTTCTATGTGCACTGGCCCAGTTTAAACATCATGTGAAGCAGCCTGTACCGGGCAGGCAGCCTTTGGAGCGCCGGGTACGGTGTCTGATGGTCGCGAAAGTTGATTTAATGGGATTCGTGGTGCGTATGTTTTTCCAATGAGCTGCAGGAAAGTCATAAAACGCCCACAGCTCATCCTGATTCTTGAGGAAACACTACACCGTCCCGGGGTACTTGTCCTCGTAGGTTTTAACGAATAGATCGCATGCAGCTTAGGCATTTATCTTTGTCTCAGCCATTAGATTTCATGTAATGCCTACTTGGCTTTTGGCTGCGCTGATTTAGGTAGCCTGTTCAGCACGTTAACCGTCTTTTTCACCCGACAGCGCTGGTGACGCATGTCTGGAAAGATTTAATCGGCGACGGCAATAACCCAACGCACCATCACCAATGCCCAGTTTGGGCGTATTCATGCCGCGCTGTCTGAGCTTCAACAGAACTTCACGCCAACCCTGAGTTGACTCGCGAGTGCCGTCTTCGATAGCCAGCAGCTGCTTATGGCCTTTCTCATCGACGCCGATGACCGCAAAGGCACATAACCCGGCGTCCACAGCTCTGACGCCGCTGTGAATACCGTCAGCCCACAGGTAGACCCATTGATGGCTGTTTCGGGGATGGCTGTTTAAAGGATGGCTGTATAGAGATTGGTTTCTCCAGCTCTGATACTCCTCGGCCCACTGTCGCTTCAGACGGGCCACCGTGCTGGCTGCCAACCCCTTTGGTTCGGGGCCTACCAACACCTCAAGTGCTTCACTCATCTCGCCTGTAGACACGTCCTTCAGATACAGTCAGGGTAATGTTCATTCCTCAGAACTTGACATGAGGTACGTACCTCATTTAGCTTAGGCCAGCTTGGACAGTAAATGCAATCGAAAAAATAAAAAATCTAACCACTGCGAGCACGAACACCAGAGACATTCAGTGGCTAAACAGCTGTAAAGCAATTCACTAATTAATTCGGAGGAATGCAGGGTGAAGATTGGATTTTGTATGCTGCTGTGGACAACATCGGTAGGAGAGGAACATCGTTCTTTATTAACGGACATAAAGAAAACAGGCTATGACGGCGTAGAGATTCCCGTCTTTGATGGCAGTCCAGATGATTACGCGTCTATTGGAAAACTCCTTGATGAACTGGAGCTTGATCGCACGGCCATTTCAGTCATTCCAACTCTGGATAAAAATCCGTTGTCCCCCGATCCAAAAGTACGCCAAGAAGCCGTTCGATATTTAAATTGGGTTATTGACTGTGCTGCAGCGTTGGGTGCAACGTGCGTTGCTGGTCCTTTACACCAAACGCTTGGTGAATTTAGCGGAGCTGCCACAACACAGGACGAGTTTGATCGTGCGCTTGAAGTACACAACACGGTAGGTGATTACGCTCGCAACGCAAACGTCACCATTGCATTAGAAGCGGTGAATCGTTTTGAAAGCTACTTTGCAACCACCATGGAACAAATCGACAGCTACGTTGAGTCTCTTGCCCATCCAAATATCAAAACAATGTATGACACCTTTCATGCAAACATAGAAGAAACGGATCCGGTTGCAGCCTATACCCAACACAGTAAAAACGTTACGCATGTGCATATTTCTGAAAATGACAGAGGTGTTCCAGGTCGCGGTCATGTTCCTTGGAAAGACACTTTCAAGGCATTAAAAACCTCTGGCTACGATAACTGGTTGACGGTGGAAGCGTTCGGACGGGGGCTCCCTGA
>CALDUO010000095.1 GCA_937923745.1 uncultured Granulosicoccaceae bacterium | reverse complement strand
AACAGATTGTGGGTCAGGGTTAACGGCGGTGTGCGATCTTCGTCGTATTGGGTGTGTATCGCACCACCGCTGTTGTAGGCAAACAGATTGCCCACAATATCGATTGCGCTGGCGCTGTATTGGTCACCAATTTCGATGGTGCCTGGATTGGAAGTGGTCGGGTCAAAGTTGTAGGGCCAGTTCATAATAAAACTGTTAGCAGCGATAACATACCGACTTACGGTATTTTTGTAGCCACCTTCTTCAATAACCCATGTGTGGATATTGTTGACAAAAACATTATTAAAGACCAACACCTCCGCATCACGGCTCATGGCCCGTATCCTCGGAGACGCGACGCCCTGCGCGGCATTCATGAATATATTATCGGCAATGACCAAGCGGTCGGTGGTGATATACCCAACACTGATCAGTGGCCAACTGGACGACGAGCCTTTTAACACGCTGTGGGTGTTTGCGTCATAGTTATTGCCAGCGCTGACATCAATGGATAAACCGGACACCATCAACTCTTTCAGTGCATGCTTTCTTCCCTCAAATGTCAGCACGGGTGCGCTGCGTTTTTTGCCAGTCACGAGTTGTGTAGGGTGACGAAATGGGTCTCGTATGGTGAAAGTGGCGTCATAACCTCCCAGTATTTTTAAGGTCGCATCGGGTGCGATTGTGTCGGGGAATACCCAATGCCCCGAGCTTGTTTTGCCGAGGTATTTGCCCGCTGCAATTTTAATATGAACTTCGCAGTTGCCACAGGATTGCAGGGTGTCGTGAGCCAGAGCAAACGCACGATGTATGCGCCTCTCAACGCCCAAAACAGTTGATACGTTCTGTGTTGCGCCGGTGCCCTTGTCAGAGTCAGCAGCTATGGCTTTTGCGGCGTCGTAGGCATCAGTGTTTTTGGGTGCGACATAGATAGTGAATGTGGTGTTGGCAGATACTGGCAACGTTGAGGACAGCAACAGTGAAACAATAGCAGTTGCGCGACTCAAACGAGACACTATATTCCCGTGCAACACTTTCACCCTCATACAACCACTCCGGTTATCCTAAATCTGTCTGTGATTGCAGTATAGCAAAGGTGTTGCGTTGGGCTCTTAGCCCATTCGGGTGATGCCGTTGGCAGCCCTAAAAAAGTAGGCGGCCAGTTGCCGAGAGTACTGATCGTGTCGTGTGTGCAGTCGTGGGGGTCGTTCGGATTGCGGGTTATCCGAGTGTTTAATGTGCAGCAATTTGCCCGGCGTATACGGCTGATCCGTTGCTGTGGTAGCCAACGGATCAGCGTGCTCTTTTACAGCACCGCTATAAAACAGTGTTTCTCTTTCACACAATGGGCACCCTTAGGCACGTGGGGTTAGTTGGGCTTTACATAAAAAATAGAATCAATCTCAGTGACAGGCTTGCCGGAGAAATCCATCAGGAAACTGAAGTCGAGGCCAAAAGCTGTTTGTGCTACCCCATGGCATCCCTTGCAGCCACCCGTGTTATACACATTGCCTTTGTACAAAATATTGTCTCCGTTCTTTGTGCCGTCTGCGGCCTTTGGTCCTTTTGGAAATGCCGGGTGGAGGCTACTAAAACCCGGTCCTATGAAGTTGCCCAGAAATGCATCAGATTCTATAACGTGGTTTGCCATGTAATGGTTGGGGCCACTGGTGCCGGTCGGGATGGCCGAATAGTGTTCGGTTATCTCGGCCTGTACACCAATGACCTGGTAGTGTTGCCACGGTGAATCAAAGCTCTTGAGTTGCGCCATGGCTGCATCGTTCACTATTTGGAAGGGAGCGGGAATGGGATACAGTTGGCCGGTTGATGACGGGTTAGAGCCCGTTTGTCTGACCACTTTTTGTAGGTCTCCTATTTGCGTACCGCCTGGCGTTTTCGGGTCGGTCGCGCCGTGAGGGTTAAAATTGCCGTACAACGGTGGTAGCGGTGAAATCAGTCTGTATCGAAAGTCCATGGAGCTCAGCGCGCGATGCTCAAAAGAGGTAAAAATAAAATCAGGGAAGTTGGTTGTCTTGTGAATAATGTGCATACCGAGCAACGCGAATTTGTCGTTGTGGTAGGTATAGATCGCATTATCAGACCCGTCAGGGTTTTTCGCTTTTGTGTAGTAGATGGCATCGCGAATCAGAAAGTCACTGAAGGCCGCCTCTTGTCCTGTCGGAATTTTGTAAAATGCTGTTTTAATTTCGATGGCACCTTCCTGACCTCCGATTTTTCCGCAGGGCAGCACGATGGTATCTGTTGGGTCAACGCCAGCAGGTACATTACAGGTGTCGTGGCTTGGTTTCCCGTCACTGCCTTTATAATAGGCTTTAAAGGCTTTGATATTGGCAGCGGTTTGCGATGCTGCGTTAGCGAGTGAGCCTTTTTTATCATATTGGTCTGATCCAAAGGTATTCTTCAGATAGTCGTACTCATCTCGGTTGGTTTTGGCTTGATACAGTACCAGCGGCGTCGTGGCCCTGTTTGCATCTGTTACGTCGCCAAGGTAGACATCTGCAGAGCCTATCTCATTGTCTTCATCAAGATTGTTTAACAGGAGAAAGCTCGCGGGACCACCGTTCTGGTTTTTGCCTCTGAGCAAACGTCCGTCGACAGAAGGATAAGACACATACTCGGGAAGAGAGTCGTAAGGCTTGGTCAGGGGTTTGCCAAAGGGGCGCAGCTCGGTTCTGTGTGCAAACGTCTCCCAAACGACTGACTCGGGGTCATCAGAGCCTGTCCAGACTTGTCGCCAGGAGCGGTCGGCGATGCCCCGCTCGAATACATTGTTTTCTGGATTGTAGATGGCTTTCCAGCCCAGTGCGACAAACTGTTGCCATGCCCATTGCGCTTTTTTGACCTGAAACTCATTGGATGAATGCCCGGGCCGCTCGAGGTCATGTGGTACGCGCGGACCAATGGTAATAGCACCCGGAAACAGTCCTGGGAAAGCGGTTGGGGCATTGGTTGGTGCCGGATAATTGCCTGCATCCGAAATTCTGTCGGTTTTGATGTCCCACCGGATGTATTCTGCGTCCTTAAAGAAGTAGAGGCGATGATCATCAAAACGAACGGCATGGTCGATACCCGAGCCGTCAAACAAACCGGGCCACCCACGGCTAATAGGTACCGGATAATTATCTACCGTTGATATTTTATTGGTGTTGGTGTCCCACCTAATGTATTGGTCACCTTTGAAAAAATACAGGCGGCTGTCACCGAAGGTCACGGCTGCATCTATATTTTTACCGTCGAATACACCCGGGAAGCGGCTGATGATGGTTCGTGGCGATTGTGTAGGCATGTCAGAAAACGAGCGATAGGTGTTGTTATCCCACACAATGTATTCATCATTTTTGAAGAAATACACAGCGTTCTCACTCACAAGCCTGACTGCTGCATCAACACCCTGACCATTAAACAGATGTTGGTAAGCCGGTGACGCCAAGGGTTGGGGGAATCCCGGTCCCTTTTTGTCTGATGGGATATCCCAGTTGGTATATCTGGCGCTGTTCATAAAAACAGCCGTTTTGTCTCCTACATTAAATGACGCATTACGGCCATAGTTATAGGGTATAGGTTCTGCCGCTGAAGCAGTTGTCAGCAATGTGAGCGCAAAGGTTGCGAGGTGTAATTTGATCAAAAGACGAAACATGTGAACCTATTTCTGAAAGCCCATCGAGGCCCGGATAGTTCCATGTGTCATGATCGAGTGTCAATGCGATAAATTACCGTAACGCCTGGTGACAGTGTTGGTTTAGTTTAAGAAAACAGGCAGATTACTCAATGATTGTTTGAATTATTTTGTAAATACAGCAAAAAATAGGTAAAAAACTGCTGTTTCACCACTTGTTTCTTTTTAGGCCATGCAAACAGACATGTCACATTAAGAAGAGAGTCAATAAGAGCTGTATCGGTAATATTACCGCTCTGCCTTTTTTAATGGCGTGATTTCAGTCGTTGGTAAAAACGTAATCCTGCGCACTGATACAGAAAAGTGCACTGCACGGTATGACTAAAACCGGTATCAGCAGAAGCATACAAGCCTATATTTTGCGAGGGCTTGCAATAGCTTGATGAGTTGGCGTGTTCGAGTGATGAGGCCCGAGTTCACATCAGCAACAAAGTGCTAATCAAACCAATGAGTCCGCCAAACACAGCGCCCCAAACCACAAGCCAGCCAAGGTGTTTCTGAATCATTTCTTTGACGATATCTTTCACCATGGTTGGTGTCAGTTCGTCGAGGCGCGATTGCACGATATCGGTGACCGTGGACAGAAACTGTTCGCTGCTGGTGATACTGCCCAACTGATCAGAGACTGCTGTTCTGAACCGTTCGGTGTTGGTGGTATCAATCATAAATTTATGCATGCGTTTTTTAAACGGTTCGCGCATGGGTTCAAGTGCCTGTGCACCACCCACCATGCCAAGCATCGCACCAAACGACGACTCCATGATCACATCGATCAATTGGTCATACGCAATATCGAGATCCATGCCTTCAATCACTTGTGTCAAATCAATGGACAGTTCGGTTTTACGGGTTTTGAGGTTGGAATCTACCCGCTCTTTTTTGAAGAGATGTTTGGTCACCATACCCATGATGCCGCGCTTGAATTCTTCGAAGTGCAGCGGGACAACCCCAGAGCCATACAGCCCCGGCACCCTGTCAAACAGCATATAGATGGCTAACCAGTTGGTGAGTGCGCCCGACAGTGCGAACAGCCCCACATTAAACATAACCAGACGGACAGTTCCGTCAAATGCGGTACTTGCTAAAATAAGGGCGAGCGCCACCAGGTTGGGAACAGTATTTTTGTTGAGCAGTGTCATAGTTGTGAAGTGTTTCAAAAGCAAATGGCGCGGCGTTTCACCTGAAAGATCCCAGAAGCCCGTTAACCGCCTGCAAAGCGCGCGGTAAGCGGCGGCCCGGGTCAGCGGCACGGGTCAGCGGCACGGTAAGCAGCCCGGTAAGTGGCCCGCTAAGCGGCTTCAGTGCTAACAGGTGCTTGATTCACGGGTGCTGTTCAGCCGCAGTCTGTTCAAACGAGTCGGAGAGGTAAAGTTTAACAAGTCCTTGCTGTGGTTAGCATCCACAGAATCTATATCAGCCATAATTTTGCTGTATCTGAGTAACCGGGCAAACGTTGGTCAAAAGTTGGGTCTCAATTCACCCTGAGTTGGCCGGAACCTTGTGTGACTTCTCTGCCAGCGACTCTGCTACTTACTCTGGCGGCTCGTTGTGTCTCCCATAAAGGTCCGGGAAAGGTGGCCCCGGACGGTAATCCGGGAAAAGATCGTGGATGCGGTAACTGCTGGCAAGGCAAGAACGGCACGGGATCGGTAGGAACCCGAGAACCAATGTTGTGTCCAAGCACCAGTGGGTGCAGGCCATTTATCGGTTAAGAAACAGGCGAAAAATCAGGCGAAAAATCAGGCAGCTCACCGGGGGCAAACCGAGGGCTAAACGGGCTGCTGGCACCAGATAACGTACCCAAGAAATAACCAACCCAAGAAATATACAACTCAAGAACCCCAAAACATGATCAACACTCAATATCGTAGTCTTCGGCAACCGGGTTCTGCATCCCCTTGTCTTCTCCCTCGACCGGACAATAGTCCCGGTGCGGGCGGGGGCAGGCGGTTGGCGCGGCACGCGCTCGCTGCACTGGCGTTGTTGCTCGCTGCCCAGTCGGTGAATGCGGAGCCTTACCCACCCACGGGACAACGGCTGCGTGATTT
>CALDUO010000094.1 GCA_937923745.1 uncultured Granulosicoccaceae bacterium | reverse complement strand
GTAAGTACCCAAAACAATGTCTCCATTTCTGTCAAAGAAAGTGACATTCAGCATTCCCTCTGTGTTGCCGGGAAAGTCCGCCGTCGCCTGCCATGTTTCGTTTTGCACCCATTGCGACCACACGACTCTGTCATTCCAGGTAATTCTGACCTGTAGCTCGTTTGAGGAATAGGCAGGTACAGTCATGCTGAATGCAACCGGAACAGACAGCACATCGGAAGCGACTTCGGAGCCGTCGACGGTGATGCGGGTTCTTTCCATGCTCGTATGGTTTATAACCATATAATCCCCGGGCTCAACCCTGCATTCGAGCCCACCCTCGCAGAGGGAGACGTACGTAGCGGCATTCTGGACCTGGTACCAACCGTTATCCGGCCAACGAATCGTAGTGTTATCCACCAGCACACGATCCACAGCTGTCGCAACCGTTACACCTGCGAACCTCTCACCTGTGGTGTGGTTGATGACGATGTAATTTCCTGCATCGACAACGCAGGAACGACCACCTTCACACACAGATTGATAAGTGTCGGCGTTCTGAACTTGATACCAACCGTTGTCTGGCCAACGTATAGTGCTACCGTCAACAACTATGGTGTTCGCCACACGACTGTCTACATTCGGTGGCGTCACTTCCACCCGTTCGAAACGCTCACCTGTTGTGTGGTTGATAACCGTGTAAAAGCCAGCTGACACGTCGCATGAACGACCGCCCTCGCAGAGCGATACAAACGTGTCGGCATCCTGCACTTGATACCATCCATTATCCGGCCAACGTATGGTGTTGTTGTCAACGAGGACACTGGTGGGTTCTGCCGGATTTTCGGCTTCTGGGGTTTCGGCCTCTGGGGTTTCGGCCTCTGGAGTTTCAGCCTGTGGGTTTTCATCACCTGCATCGGTCAAAGTACCTTCATCAGCCGGTACAGCCAGTGGAGACCAAACGGCATAAAAAGGCGAACCCTCGGGATTGATGCTACCGGTGAAACTACCACCGACATGAACATCGCCAACATGATCAATAGCTAACGCATGCACGCGACCAACGCCTGCACCCATGGCTTCCCAAATGCCGGTAGACGCATTCCAACGAGCCACACCTTGAGCACCATCACTGGTAAAGTTTATGGACTCGCCACCGGCGTACACATTACCTGCAGCGTCGGTCGCCAACGCATTAACTGCAGCAAGGATAGCATCACCCAATGGTTCCCAAACGCCGGAACTGTCGTTCCAACGCGCAATGTTGTAGATGGTTTCAGGATAGGCTTCGTTTGACAGCCTGAACGAACCACCAACAATCACACTGCCAGCCATGTCGACAGTCAGCGCACTCACTTCGCGCACGCGTTCGTTGATTCCGGTGCCCAGCGCTTCCCAACGCTCTGACGTGACAGACCAGCGTGCTACACGGTTGGCATCCACACCGCCTGCAGTACGGAATATACCTGCCGCGTACACATTACCCGCCGGGTCAGAGACCAACGCGTTGATAGCGCCATCCATTCCGGTGCCCAACACATCCCAGCGTTCAGCCACATCATCCCAACGAGCCACTGCGTGCACAAGCTCACCTGTCGAATTTGGAAATTCACCAGCCACATAGAGCTCACCGGCTGTGGTGGCATGCAGTGCCCTGCAACACGAGTAGCGTTCGACGCTTTGTCCCATTCTAAGCCAGCGACCTTCGGCGGCATTCCACTGATACACCCAACGACGTTCATCGTCATCTGCTGTATCCAAAGATTGACCAATAACGAAAACCCGACCCGAGGTATCTACTAGCAGATCGAAAACGACACCGGTAAAGCCTGCACCCAGAGCCTCCCATTGCCCCGAACCTGCATTCCAGCGGGCCACATGTCTTGCCTGCACATCTCCAGCGGTCGTGAATGATCCACCGGCATAGATGTTCCCGAAGGCATCCGCAGCCAGTGTTAGCACCGCGTTATTGATACCACGCCCCATCGCTTCCCACTGATTACTCAGACGATTCCATCGGGTGAACTGATAACCAACGGGCGTGCCATTCGCATCACTCGCAAAGTCGCCACCTGCATAGATATTGCCGGATGCATCTACGGCCAGCGTACGCGGCACCTGAGCCAACCCTGACCCTAATTGCTCCCAACGTTCAGTGGCAGGATTCCAGCGTGCAACACCCTCGAAGAACCTGCCATTAAAAATATCTCCATTACCAGCGGCATACACCCTACCCTGATTGTCGACCACCAGCGAGCGAATGGTAAAATAGAAACGTTGTCCGAGCATTTGCCACGTCTCGCGCTCAGCATCCCAACGCCGCACCGAACTGTGACTGTCTGACGCCGACTTGTCTACCGCGTAGATATTGCCTGACGCATCAGTCGCCAGTTGCTCTGTGTTGTGTCGCGCCCTTTCACCAAATTCTTCCCAAATACCGCTCACAGCGTTCCAGCGCGCTACCTGTCCCCGGGCTTGGCCACCAGCGATAAGATTGCCGGCGCTATCAATAGCGAGGGACAAAGCAGTAAAACGCAGCCCTCTGGTCAGACTCTCCCATCGGCCACTCTCGGCATTCCAGCGTGCCACACTACCCAGCAACGAAAAATGCCCGGCAGCGTAGACAACACCGTCCGGATCAACGACCAAAGCATCAACTCTCGCATCCAGCTCCGACCCCATGACCTCCCAGCGCTC
>CALDUO010000093.1 GCA_937923745.1 uncultured Granulosicoccaceae bacterium | reverse complement strand
ACTCTGAATTGGAAATACTGGATGTCGGCTGTGGTCGTATAGCCTTAATTACCGCCGAATAATTTCGTGCCAAGTGTTTTCCGCTGACCCATGCGTGTGTAAAAACAGCAGTGATCGTCAAAGAAAACTGTGCCAATTGGTCGCTAAGGACTGACTGGTAGGCGTTTGGCATTTCAGCAGTTCAGTAAAACAGAATCATGCCAGCAAGAAATTCATGCCAATGACTGTCTTGCATATCTCTTATTCTTATGAAAAGAACGTGACAATAAAATCTCAGCGCTTAGTACAAAATCTGTGGTCTTCAGATTTCGTGATAAAACACTGCACGCTGTTTTATGTTAGCCACTACGAACATGCGCTCATAGATTTTGAACAAGCCGCTTTGGTGCTTTGTGTTGCTCTGGTTGTCGGTACATGCAACCAACTTTGTTATTCTGTGTAACACGAAAATAGTGCTGTGTAGAGAGATATTATCGGCACACACTTTTTTATCGCTTATTTTTACAGCGTAACGGGCTACGTCTTCCCTACCCTAGATCGTGCTTCAGCTGGTCGCACGTGTACGCCTAACGTGACCGATTGCCTTATGCCGTCACAGTGCTGTATCACCCGTACTTCCCTGTTGATCAAAAAACGAGGCGGTCGTGGGTTTTTGCGGTAACGGGATATTGTAGGCAACCGAACGTACGCGGTGGGTTTGCTCTCCTTTGACCACCAGCCCTTCGTACTGGTTGGGTACCGGATTGTTTGCATACGGTATGGCGTCTTCGGCACTGTACACACAGATAAAAAGTGTTCTGGGCAACTTGGAACGATTGGGAGCGGATCCGTGTAGTAACCGTGTGTGCATTAAACACACTGAACCTGCCGGGCCTGTACACTTGATTGCGTGTCGTTGTGATTCCTCTGCAATGGTGTCGGCAACCGCCCCGGTGAATACGCCGTTATGCCACAGGGAGTGAATGTCTCCCTGATGAGATCCCGGGATCACTTCAAGTGGTCCGTTTTCATCGGTGACTTCATCCACCATGAGCAGTGCTGTGATCAGGTCATCGTTGGAGTGAGGTGTAAACGGGAAATCCTGGTGCCATTTTACCTGCGTGGCACCGCCGGGTAGTTTTGAATTGATTTTGGTGTGATGTGACTTGATGTTCGGTCCGATTAAATCAGCGACACAATCGGTCATGTGGCTCGAAGCCATCACATCAAAGTAGGTGTCAGATATCTCTATCGGGCTATTGACGCGTCGCAGTCCCGGCTTGTCTGCACAATGACCCGGCTCTACATCAAACCGCGGGCGTCCGTCGAGTTGCTTGCCATATGGCTTGGTGTGCTGACAACTCTCGTCTACCCATGCGTTAAATTCTGTTTGCAGCGCCAACAGTGTTGTGGGTTCTACCGCCTGCTCCACCAATAAATAACCGTCTTTCCAAAACTGCGCTTGTTGTTGATCAGTTAACATGCTGGCGCTCCGATAATAGCTGTCGGCCAAAGAGCCTGCCGGTGTTGGCCACCGTCATATGGTTATCGGCTCTGTTGCACATACCATTGGTTGATTGTGTCTCGCTCTGCATCGGTAATTTGCGTTAAATTGCCTATGGGCATCGCTTTGGTGATAACAGTTTGATGATGAATAGCCGCTGCTTGACGCACCATGTCGTCGGTATTGTCAAACACGATGCCTTGCGGTGCGACCTGAAAACCGGCTTGTGTGGGCTGTGAGGCATGACAAGAGCTACAACGCGTGCTGACAATAGCAAAGGCAGTATCGTCACTGACAGGCGGCAGACTGTTATCGATAGCCGACAGTGACGTCGTTTTGGGGGTAACAAGCGTCACCATGGCTGCCAATATCGCGAGTGCTATGAGCAGCGTAACGGGTGATGCATTGCCCTTGTGGCGAGCGACAAAATAGACCCTGACCAGCGCACCAATGGCTGTGATGGCAATCAGTATCAGCCAGTTTAACGAATGCCCGTAAGTCATCGCATAATGGTTACTGATCATCACAAACAACACCGGCAACGTGAAGTAGGTGTTGTGTACCGAGCGTTGTTTACCGCGAATACCGTGGATAGGGTCGGGCTGCCTGCCCTCCTCTTTGGCTTTGACCAAATCTTTTTGACCCGGAATAATCACAAAGAACACGTTACCGACCATGATTGTGCCCAACATCGCACCGTAGTGCATATAGGCACCCCTACCACTGAAGATTTGGCACAACAGAAAAGCGATGACGGTTAGCACCGCAAATATAATCAGTGCCAGCTGCGTATCGTTTTTGCCAAACCGGCTTTTACATAACGCATCGTACGAGAACCACGCAAGCGGTATCAATGCTGCACCCAACGCAATGGCTGCAGGCTTACCGATATCGGCAACACCAGGGTCGATCAGATAGATTTCAGCGCTGTACCAGTACATTAATGCCAGCATAAACATGCCGGATATCCACGTGGTATAGGCTTCCCACTTAAACCAATTTAAAGTCTCCGGTAATTCAGGCGGCGCTACCTGATATTTTTGCGCATGGTAAAAACCACCACCATGCACTGACCAGACCTCACCGGACACACCCTTGTCAGTGTCTTCGGCAGCGACAGGCGCTTTTAAATGATTGTCGAGCCAGACAAAATAAAACGATGCACCAATCCACGCAATACCGGTGATCATGTGCACCCAGCGGCCGAGCAGATTGACCCAATCAAGCAAATAAGCGGTCATTGATTAACTGCCCCGATAGGTACTGTAACTAAACGGTGATACCAGCAACGGCACATGATAGTGCGACGTCTCGTCATCGATACCGAACCGCAGCGTCACGCAGTCGAGAAACCGATAACTGTCGTCTGCTGCGCCACCAAAATAATCACCGGCTTCAAAATCAAGTTCGTACTGGCCCCGCTGCATTGTGGCATCAGCCAACAGGGGTTCGTCGCAGCGACCGTCAGCATTGGTATGTCCGTCTTTGATCAGCGTGCGCTCTCCGGCATCGAGCCGATACAACCTGAATGCCATATTGGCAGCAGGCACACCATTGGCGGTGTCCAGCACATGTGTTGTTACTTTTGACATGAATATCGTTCTCAAGCTCGTGTTACGGTGTAGGCCACCTGCAACGATGGCGCTGTGTTGGTCAGCGTGACAGTGTCCGGAGAAACTCAACCAGATCGTTACGTTGATTATCGGTTAAATCAAGCGGTTGAAGCAGTGCCTCACCGTCATTGTGCAGACGATCAGGGTCAATATCGGCGTATGCGTCCACGACGCCCCGCAATGTTGCAATACTACCATCATGCATATAGGGCGCGGTACGGGTCAGGTTCCTCAGCGACGGCGTTCGCCATTGACCAAAATTGGCTTGCCCGAGTTTCACGGTACGGGTTTTTCGGGTCTCATGCTCGGCATGGGTTCCGTTGTACGGTCCGAGCAGGTTATAGCGATCAGCTCGCAAGCGCTGAATGCCGGCATAACGCCCAGGATCAACTTCACCCACTCCGGTAAAAAAAGGCCGACCGGTGTCATGGAATTCGCCATTGGAAAACCGCGGGCCAAAGTGACACAACTGACAGTTGGCCTCGCCCAAAAAGAGTTTCAGGCCACGCTTCGCAGCCGCAGGGTAATGTTTTTGTGCTTCAGTGTCGTCGTTAAACACGGCATCGCGATAGTCGTCGAACGGTGTCCGGGGAGACGCCAGAGTGCGCATATAGGCACCAAGAAATTTGGCGGCAATAACCACCAGCCTTTCATTCTCAGTTGGCGGGTCATTGTCAGCGGCCCGGCGCTCATTAATGACGGCTTTCTGTAAACCTGACAGCTCAGCAACAGCCGACATAAATTGAGGTACTGTTTGAAGCCGCCTCGCTACCACATCAATGTCAGCTGCCATTTCAACCTCCGACAGCATGGGACGCAAAGTGGCCGACCACAGGCTGTCTGCGCCGCCGTCCCAACCGAACCAGCGCTGCAGGCCAACATCGAGCAGACCTTGCGTATTCCTGACATGGGTAGCAACACCTATCGCCACTGGCTTGGGCTCCGCGAAGCCAAGATGCTCGACGTGGCAGCTCGCGCATGACAGGGTCTCGTCACCTGATAACAAGGTACTGTTAAATAGCGCTTTGCCGAGGGTTTCGGCCAACGGGTTGCCTGAGTATTCGTTGCCGGGATCAGCCAGAGGTGTCTGCGGCCATGGGCCTTGGGCGAGAAAAGCCGCAATTTCACGGTCGGTGAAACTCGTGGTGTCTGCACCAACCGGTAACACGCCAACCAACAGCAGGCACACCAGTACCTTGGCGCATAGTCGATTACACAGCCTGTAGTACCAAGCGCTGAAAGGGTACGCCGCCACTATGAACACAAAGCTCGCATCTTGGCCCTAGCGGAGTTCGAATGATTGCAGCAGAGTCTGCGAGGCACCCCGGTCTTTGATCGTGACCTGCCATTCCCACTCACCGGGCATATGCAGCACCAGTCCCTCGACCCGAAATTCTGCCATATGCTCAGACGTTGAGACTGCTCGAACATCGGGTGTGTAGTTCATACCATGGCCATGCGCTCGCATGACAGCATCAATGTTAATCGTGATATCGGATAACGATACGGCGGCCGGGTCATGCGAACACACACGAATCATTGCATCAAACGCTTCGCTGACCGTCATCGACTCAGCCGTTGTCAGCACCGTCGTCAATCCGTCCTGTTGCCAGTGACCAGCCGCGCCGTCTGCAGTACAGTCGTTGGTTGCATGCCTATTCACACGTCCGGTCACGCGCTGCTGATTTTTTTGCCACACCGGCATAATCAGATCATGCGCGTTTTTCCAAGCCACTTTTTCGGCCAGTTCGGGCGGTAGCGACGTTAACCAACGACGTGCTGCACTGGCATGTTCCGGTAGAAAGTACATGCGCTCCGGCGTATAGGTGTCTGTGCCGAGCATCATACGATCAGGGTATGCCTTAAATAACGCTATCCAGTCAGCACTTAACGACCCACTGCCACCGACCTCCGAGCGAAAGGCAAGATCTGCGTAAAGACGGTCGTGCTGGCCCAGCATTGCGGCAATGGCCTCCGGGCCATCAAAACCTGAGTGTGCCCAAATGACTTTAACGGTCTCGTTCTGCGCGAGTAACCGCTCGATGGCATCCTTGTCTGAGTGTGCGTGCAGAATCAGGTTGTGCTCAACAGCCAGCTCAACAATGCGTCGCGGTATGGGCAGGTCTGCGGTCTCGCCAAACAGGTGAAATTCGCCTATGGTGGCATACCGGTTGTTTCCAAGCAGTTGCTCCACATAAGCCAACGCCGCATCGTCCTGATACCAGCTGTTTAACTCGCCACGTCTGCGATACGGGCGCAGCCCTGGCACAATGATGTCAGGTGCAAGCTCCGATAACAGCTGTGTGCCGTTGTCGTCGGAGCTCGACACCAACGCAAACTTCACATTGGCTGAGCGCATCAGTTCAATGACACGCGCTGGCGGTGTCTGCGCCACCGAATCATGACTGTAATGCACATGTACATCGGCTATCGGAAGCGATGCCGTGTCCGCTGCAACGCTTGTCAGTGGTGTCGCCAATCCCAGCAACCCCAATAAAAACAGGTGCCAGCATCGCCTGCCGGACTTGTGATCTGATCGGTGCGATTCATCCAGGCGTTTAAAAGTACGATTCATCACAAAAGTCCTGTCGCAAATAGTCATCAACGTTGTTGAAAGCTGTTTTGTTGATATTAATATCATTTATACGGGCTTTTTCATTCTTTTGGGTGATAGGCAGTGCCATCAGTGGGAATTATTATGCAATGGAAGAGTGCACCAACGGTAGTGTGTCAACCCGGATGTCCACTCTGACCGGTGGTCTCGAATTGCTGTTGTACAGATGTATTTGCGATCGCTCCCATTGACGTCAGGAGACCCGACTATGAACCACCTTTCCGCTTCGCCGGCTGGGCAACCCAGCACGGTATCAGCCCGGTTATCAACCGGGCCAAGCGCCTTGCCACTCAAGCGCCGGCTTTTGTTGTTGGCTATTCCATTAGGACTGGCGCACAGTCTGACCGCCTTTTCCGACCAAGTCATCAACGATGATCTGATTGTAGACGGTAGTGCATGCATCGGCCTCGACTGCTCCAACGGAGAAACCTTTGGATTTTCTACCATACTGACAAAAGAGAACAATCTGCGTGTCCGGTTCGTGGACACCAGTACCACAGCTTCGTTTCCGACCAATGACTGGGAAATCACTCTCAACGACAGCTCGAATGGCGGTAACAGTTATTTCGGTATTACCGACGTTAACACCAACCGAAGTATTGCGAAATTTGAGGCAGGCGCGCCATCGAATTCCATGGTAGTCGAGTCAAGCGGCGATGTCGGCTTTGGCACGGCGAACCCGATTGTTGAGCTGCACACCACAGCCGGTGACACGCCAACCTTGCGTCTGGAGCAAGATGGTTCGTCCGGTTGGTCGCCACAAACATGGGACATGGCTGGCAACGAAACCAATTTCTTTATTCGCGATGTCAGCAATGGTAGCGCCCTGCCATTTCGTATAGAGCCAGGCGCACCCACCAACGCCATTAATATTGACGACACCGGCGATATTGGCTTTGGCACCGTGAGCCCTGAAGGTAGCTTGCATGTGACAGAGGCAGACAACGCGACACTGGTCCTCGAATCCACCAACGCTGGCGTGCAGTGGGAGATTAAAACCAATGTAGCAACCGGTCGACTGACCTTTAAAGATCTTAACGGCACTACCACACCGTTTAAGTTTGAACCCACCGCCGTCGGCAACCTGTTGGTGGTTGGCGTTGATGCAGTCGACCAGGTGACCATAGGCGGCAACCTGGTGATTGACGGTCAGTGCGAAGAGTCTGATGGTGCCTGCGCAGACTATGTGTTTGAAGACGATTATCAGTTGCGATCTATTGACGAGCTACAGTCGTTTATCACCGAAAACCGCCATCTTCCCAATGTTCCCAGTGCCGAGGAAATGGATGCAAACGGCATCAACATCGCGACAATTTCGGGCCGTCTGCTCGAAAAAATAGAAGAGTTAACGCTCTATACCATTGCGCAGGAACAGGCCATTGAGACCATCAGTGCGCAGTACCAAGAGACTGTCGAGCAATTAAACCGACGCATTGATCTACTCGAGCCATAAAACCAACCCTTAAAATTATTAGATTGTTGACGTGTTGGTCTTAACCAACGGGAGCTTTTACTCATGAAAACATGTTTACGCATCACGCTTGGAGCCGCCACGCTTATTGCCAGCGGTTTATGGTCTACCGCGTTCGCCGCTGATATCGCCCTTAATGGTGGTCAGTTTGTTATTGCTGAACCGACATCCGGAAACACAGTGTTGACTGTTAAAGGGCCAGGAAATTTTCAGTTTATCGCGCAAAATGGCAAACAGCAGTTTCGGCCAAAGTCGAGCATTGATCCCAAATCGCTGGTCGATGGGTTTTACGCCTACGAAATACGCGAATATAAACTCGGCTCCAACCGTACCGTGACTGATCTTGCCAACGGGCGTTATCGCGTCAAAAAACGCAACAGCGACAACGCGGTGATTCGAAGCGGCAAGGTCATGATCAAAGGCGGCGAAATTGTGTTTGTAGACTCATCGCAAAAAGAAGGATAACCGGTGTTTTAAATCGCCCTATTCTGCTGAAATTTCGTGACTCTTTTCGGTTGAGCACCACACCGCAATGTCCGGTCTGATGTGAGATTTTGATCGGTTATCGTGTCGGTGATTTTTTGATCTATTGGGAGATCAACGTGGCAGGCTGTCCTCATGCAGCCTGCCAATTTTTCGCCTGCTTGCCGTCAACCGCATCCCGGAAGTCAATTGCTGGCTCCCGCTTCCCGAAACCTGCCTCTCGAACCTCACTGCCCGAGAGCCTGCTTCAAAGCAGCACTTTCCGCTACGGGGCCGCAAGTGCTCTGCCAGATTTTTGATCGGTCACGACCGGAGTCTGGTTGGTCCACTAACAGGGTTCTGGTAGTGTTCTGGTAGTGTTCTGGCACAGATCAGTCTTACGCTGGGTTGAAGATTGCCAGCGTCGCTTTTGTGGGTTGCGTGTCGGTCTACTCAGGTCCTGTACGAACCCATCACCGAGTGCCTGTGCCGGTGGCACTTTCTGGTGGTACTTCCCGGCGGCACTGCAAGGCTGCGAGATAGGCTATACAATAGGATCTCACTTTCCTGATTGACGCCAAGGCATGCCCAAGTCCATTGATGTGTTGCCCGATAGACTCCTGCAGTCCAGCACCCTGTCATCGCCTGATATTCCGATATACCGTTACCCGCATTCCATTGACAGCGAGCGCGAAGCACGCGGGGACGCGCAGTTAAAACGCGTATTGCACGACATGATGGTGGTGCGTGAGTTTGAAACCATGTTGAATGCCATCCGCAGCACCGGTGAGTTCGATGGTGTTCAATGCAGCTACCGTGGGCCTGCGCATTTGTCGGTCGGCCAAGAAGCCTCTGCTGTCGGAGCAGCGCTGGCACTAACACCCGATGACCATATATTTGGCAACCATCGCAGTCATGGTGAATTTCTGGCCAAAGGCCTGTCATCAATTGCCCAGCTCAACGAAAATCAGTTGGGTGACATCATGGTCTCCCACCATGGTGGCCACTTGCTGAAAACCGTTGAGAACACACTCGGCGGCGACGGCAAACAGTTGCCCATTCATTTTTTGTTACTCGGCTTTCTGTCTGAAATTTTGATGAAAGCCAACGGATTTAACGGCGGTATGGGTGGCAGTATGCACGCGTTTTTTCCACCATTTGGCGCGTACCCCAACAATGCGATTGTGGGTGGTTCTGCCGGAATTGCAGCCGGGTCATCCTTAAAAAAACGGTTTGATGGCAACAGTATTTCAGTGAGCATCAGTGGTGATGGCTCGACCGGTTGCGGTCAGGTATTCGAAGCGATGAACTTTGCGTCGATGGCGCAATTTGACAGGCTGTGGCGTGACACCGTGGCAAAAGGATTGCCCGTGCTTTTCTATTTTAATAACAACTTCTATGCAATGGGCGGACAGACGATTGGCGAGACCATGGGCTGGGATCGCCTTGCCAG
>CALDUO010000092.1 GCA_937923745.1 uncultured Granulosicoccaceae bacterium | reverse complement strand
ACCCGATCAACGCCAGTTGCAGCAGCACCCGATCATCAATATCGATCATCACCTGCTGCCCCTTCAATAAGCCGGTGGCAGACAGCCCGATGCATCGCGCATCTCCTGGACCTTCGTCAGCATCGCCTGCGGTTGTAGCGAGAGAAGACAGCGGGAGTGTGTATTGTTTGCGTTTGTTAAACAGCGAATCAAGCACGTTAAAACCGCAGCCCCTACCGCGACAACCACTGCATTCGCTCACGTGTTTTAATGATGGCATCACCGCCAGAGTCACCGTCGGATGTTGAGGGTGATGATCGAATTCTACGATGGTCGCAATTTGCTGCAAGGCTGGTCGGTATGGTTAGCTGGCGTCGGGTAACCCCACTCGGGCTACCTGATTATACAAACTTCGATGGACACCCGTTACAGCGGGCTGTGCGTCAATGATTGCCACAAAAGCTGCGGCAACCTGACATTTGTCTCTCAGCCAGCCTTGTTTCGGCTGGTCAGCAATACCTCTGTTTTGGGCCACATATATACGCCGGCTATGTGGGCCCAATGTACGGGCAGTACGTATGGGCCGGATATATGGACCAGATATATGGACCAGATATAAGGGCATGGACCAGAACAACGGACTAACATCCGTCTGCGCTTCGGCCCTATTCTTTATTACTGTACGTGCGGGTGAACCTTAAGGATTGGCCGCAAGCGTTACTGAGTCTGCGATCGACTTGACGGTGGCAACCGGCACTTCTCCGACCACTGTGACAAAGGAGGAGTCGAGTTCGCGAGAGTACGCGTTCATCGCACCCATACGAGACGCACCCTTTGGCGACGAAGCTGCGTCAGGCATAGTGTACTCAATGTAAACCGACACGCTTGCCATGCCGTCTGTCAGGATGACATGACTGATTGGGCTATCGTTCATTGGCATGGGGCGATACGATTCTGACACCTCGGTATAACCTTCCGGCAATGCCGAGAACCCAACCATGTCGACTTCAGCGGGTGCCTTCACCGCTTTTAGATCCGGTTTTTCAAACCACGAATAACCGCCCCGGCTCTCGGCGTCAGCCTCGACTTCAGCGTCCGCTATGCTCTCCGGAAATTCGATGTCCGTGAACATGACTTGTTCAATGCTACGTCCGTCGCTGTCAAGCAGAACCGAGCGAAATAACATGCTGTTGTCTTTACCAACCCAGAATCTGTAGCCATACCGATATTGATCAACCGGTTTAACGTCCACCACGTAGGTGTCATGGCCCGCGACACGGTCATCGCCGTCCACCGTGAATGTATAGAACGGGCTCTCGATCAGTGCATTGTCAATTTTGGGCAGCAGGTCGCGCGGCTTTGATTTGCTCAGTATGACAGATTGGCTTCCGGGCCAGATGCACGTGACCAGTTTGTCGTTTCGGTAGACTTCACGCGCCTCCCCGTTCAATGACACCATCTTTTCGCGTTCGGTTATGCCATCACGCGCATGCACGATACGCATGGTTTCGATGTTCTCGTCTGTGATGTGTACAAACGTGCCCCGATAATTCAGTGTTTTTAACGACGCTGCCATACCGTTCAGCAGCTCGACTGCGTCTGGCCCAGCGTCGGACGCTGAACCGCTTTCACTACCCACACTGATACCGGGTACAGCGAGTAACGATGCCAAGACACACACTACCGGCAGCTTCGACACTCTTTTTACTGCAACGCTTTTCATTCTGGGCGCCCCGTTCGAACCACACTTTTCTGCGAGCACATCGTTGGTCGATGTGCTGTTATTTACCGAGTTCTTAAATCCGATCACTGCTCAGTGCCAGCCTCTGTATTGTCTGGAGATACTGGACGAACCGCATCGTAACCGGCCAATCGCGAGTAAGGGATCATGCCGCGCACATCTGATGTGGGCGAGTGTTCAATGTGCTCTGACAAGAACATGTTTAATCGCTGCTCGCCGGCTTTGCTCATGCCACTGCCATTCGCTGTATCACCATTGACCCAGAACGTACCTGTGTTGGCCACAAACTCGAGTTGGCTCTCGCCGGCAGGTACCACAATCACAGGCTGCTCAGCCAGAATAACGCTGGAAGATTCTCCGCCCTGTACCGCTGGTACCGTCTCGTTTTCAGCGGTCTGGCTGCCAATGGGGGTGTCACTGTTTTGCATCGTATTCAGCCCGACCAGAGAAACCATGGCCACACTGGCAGCGATAGCGAACCCGGTGGTGGCCCGTCGCCACCCCGACGCCGGCGCCACGACCTTTGCGTGTGACGACGATTCCGCACCATTCGCCTCAGCTGCACCCTGTTGCTGGTTAGCCTCTTGTTGCTGGTTAACCTCTTGGGCCAGCTTTCGGTCCGCTAGCGACACCACGTTGCTGTTTGTCTCGGAGACACCTTGCATTGATGCCAACGCCGAGCAGTCTAACGCCGGCTCTGCAGCGATCAATTCACTCAGATTGCTGGCAAAGTCCGGAGACAGGGGCGCTTTAAAGTCGTCTTGAATGACGTCTCGGATCAAGTGGTACCGAGCCCACTGACCTTTCAGCTCTTCATCGGCACACATTTGCTCAAGACATTCCTGATCAAACAGGTGGGCATCAGCCGATCCATTATCCTGAGTTGATTGTTCTGCGCTGTTGTCCATCAGCGCTGACAGCCGTTCTGCCATTGATTGAGCGTTGTTATTTGATTCGGTCATAATTTTGTTACCTGCTAAAGTCCGAAATTCGAGTTGTTTATTGCTTTTGCGTTCATACCACTTGGTGGCATTGTCACGATCACTGTCTTGCTGGCTCGGTTATTTCCCAAAATGCCCGACCCTCGTTGCCAAACCCGGGTTGCCTACCTTACCTGCCAGCCTGCCGCACAATTCTTGTTGCTTGCTCCGTAACCTGTATCCCGCTAGTTGTCGCAGATCAGCCAAAGTGGCCCTAGTTGGCCCCAAAAGTGGACCTAGTTGACCCGGGTTAGCCCAAAGTGGCTTTGGCTCTCGTTTTCTATTCTTGTTATTCTGTGAGGCCAGCTGATTGCGTCGAACCCTCTGACAGCGTTTTCTTGTCTGCGTTCCGCGCCTCTGCTATTAATCGGTGTTCAGTCACATCTGTGTGCCAGTAGTGTCGTTTTTGGCCATCTTTCGCGACTTCAGAGGCCTCCCGATGTTACAGCTACAACCCTTGCCTTTGACCATTCGGGTGCCGTTCGGGTTTGCCATTTGGGTTTGCCGTTTGGGCCCGAATTTCAGCCTGCCATTCGACACCGGCTACCGGTGATCGAGTAAAGGTGCCAAATTGTTGTCGATAGCTTCACGCGCCCGGAAAATTCGGGATCGCACTGTGCCTATCGGGCATTCCATGACGCCTGCGATTTCGTCATAGGACATCCCGTCGAATTCCCGCAGCGTAATGGCCGTGCGCAAATCTTCAGGCAAATCATCGATAGACTTTCTGATGACCTCTGCGATTTCGTCGGTCATCATTTGTCTGTCAGGCGTTGCGTACTCTCTCAGCGCACCGCCACTTTCATATTGCTCGGCCTCTGCCGAATCGACGCCGGTATCGGTAATTTTGCGACCCATCGTCACCAAGTGGTTTTTGGCCGTGTTGATGGCGATTCTGTACAGCCACGTATAAAATGCGCTGTCGCCCCGGAAATTCGCCAAGCCACGGTAAGCCTTAATAAAAGCTTCCTGAGTGACATCTTGCGACTCATGGCTGTCATGCACGTATCGTGACACGAGGTTTGAGATCTTGTGCTGGTACTTCAGCACTAAAACATCGAATGCTTTTTTGTCTCCTTCCTGCACCCGACGAACAAGTGCCATGTCTAACTCTTTCTCGCCCAAAGATCAGTTACTCCTGATACCCTGGCCCAGTACGTTGACGCTGTACAATAGACCCCGGAAAAGTGATAAGGTTCTCGAATATTCGAGCGCAGGATGATACCAGTTTACCGCTCAGTCACCAATCCGGTTATCCAGTGTTCAGTGACTTAGTGCCGCTTGTAACGGTGTAGTTCCTTCCAGAATTTTGAATTATCGTGTTATGGCATGATTTTGTAATCCGCGGCCCAACAGTATTCCCGCATCAACCGGGAACATCAGGGCATCCATCGGTCAGTTAGCGCTCTGTTTCGTGCCCCCTCGGTTCGTGCCCCCTTCGGGTCGTGCCCCCTTGGCTCGTGCGTCAGATGAGGGGACCACTGGGCCGTAACCGTCAAGGGACGCCCATCCCCCGGAGAGTTGCACCCGAAGAGTTGCACCCGGAGAGTTACGTCCGGAGCAATAGCACCCGGGGGTTGGCACCCAAAGTCAGGCCCTACAGTGGGATTCAGTAGAGATAGCCCTGTGAAGAAGCCCTGGCTAAACGCTGAAAATCTCGAAAACCGAGGTGGCTCGGCAACTGGGGGCGACCAAACAGCGCAGAGGTAACTGGCTTTGAGACTGCGGAAAGGGCCTGATAAGCTTCGGGAGAATCTGGCCTCCGCTGATGTGTGGCTTCATCCGGGAGTTTGCCGTCCGTAAGCAGGCAGCCATTTGGCACTCCAGCGCTCACAGCGTCGAGGGCGACGATGGTCCTTGCGGCGAGTCGCTGGCAAGCTTTTACCGAAATCACAATAACAATGACACAAGAGACCAAAACCATGACTTTCTTCCCTGTTCTGCTGGAACCCAGTCAACTTCAGGATGCGTTGTCTGAGCCCTCGCTAGTGCTGATTGATGTTCGCGCCGCAGACCAATACCAGGCTGGCCACTTACCGGGGGCGCTGAGACTGGAGTACGCATCAATCCTCAAGCAGTCTCCCCCCATTGGCGGCTTGTTACCCGATGCGAACGCATTTAACGCCATTGTTCAACAGCTGGGCATCAGGAAGGACTCCCATGTAGTGTGTTACGACGCCGAAGGTGGTGCTGCCGCATCACGAATGATTTGGACACTCAACGCTTATGGGTTTACCAATGCCAGTTTGCTGAACGGTGGCATTCATGCATGGGTGGCAGAGGGTTTGGCGTTAGAGGAAGGTACAATAACCGCAGAGCCTTCGAGCACTCTGCTGGAAAAGTCGGGCGATGCTGTCATTGATGTAGAGACACTGATGCAGCGTTTGGACACCGCCGAAAAACCGGGCTTGCTCGACGCCAGAACCCCCGCGGAATTTACCGGAGAGAGTAACCGAGCGACACATGGCGGCCGTATACCGGGCGCTGCCCATTTTGAATGGACCGACGCCATAGACAAACATAACGCGTATCGATTGCTGCCGGATGACACACTCAACACGATGCTGTCTGACCGCGGGTTTCATAAGGACCAGGATGTCGTTGTGTACTGCCAGACGCATCACCGATCAGCGCTGAGTTACCTGATGCTAAAGCACCTCGGCTATACGGTCACCGCGCTTGATGGCGCATGGTCAAATTGGGGCAACCGCGACGACACACCGAAATCCACTGGTTAACCGTCTTCGAGAACCAAACGTCGGGGCCTGCTACAAGCCCCGACTGACTCTCAACCCGGCATCGTGGATTCTGCCTGTAAATTCCAGCGTGCATCCCTAATTCGCAAACACCTTTGTTGCAATCCCCTGCTTGCAAATTTCAATTTGCTCAGCTCAGTTCGTGCAGCCCAATTAGTGCACCTCCAATTAGCGGACCCCAATTAGCGGACACAAGTCAGTGGGCCCCGGTTAGTGAACCCCGGTTAGCGGACCCCG
>CALDUO010000091.1 GCA_937923745.1 uncultured Granulosicoccaceae bacterium | reverse complement strand
CTTTCGAAGACGAGTTGCCCGGCTGTACGTCACCGCACCGCCAAATCCCAACGAATATCCTAAATCCATCAGTCGTTTGGCTTGCTCATAACTGCCGTTGTAACTGTGAACGACACCGTTGTGATGGCCACTGTCCTGAATCATTAAAATCACATCTTCAACCGCACCTCGTGCGTGAATGATAATGGGTAAGTTGCAGGCTTTGGCCAGCTGCAGTTGCCCGGCAAACACGGTTTTTTGTAGGGCATATTCGCTGGATCCTCGATCTTTGTTGGCGTAGAGATCGAGCCCGCATTCGCCAACAGCGATGGCGTTGGCCATGGTGTTGTTGTTGGTGAGCAGGGCGTCGAGTTGCTGCAAATGAATGCTCTGGTAGTCCGACAGAAACAGCGGGTGAATGCCGTAACTGGCGAAACAATGGGGGTGCTGCGTGCACACTGCCGACAGCCGTGACCAATAGTGTGCCGATATCGCGGGCACCACCCAACCGGCAATACCCGCCTGCCGGGCATTTGACAGCAGTAGCTGACGGTCTGCATCGAACCGCGGGTCATCCAGATGAATATGGCTATCAATTAGCATAAATGATGGTGTCTGCAGACAGGTTTTGAGCATCAGTGTGTAACATGAGAGAATGGCGCAAACAACCGTTTTAGAGAGTTTACTGTATGCGCTGGAGAAAACTGGGCCGTAGTCGTAACGTCGAGGACCGCCGTGGTACGGGTGGCAGCGGGCGTGGACGCCGCGGTGGTGGTGGCATGAAGGTGGGCGGCATCGGTACTATCGTCATTGTCTTGCTGGGAATTTTTTTTGGTGCCGATCTCACCGGATTGCTCGGTGGTGCAGGAAACCCCGGCATCAGCAGTTCTGGTGGCTCGGTCAACAGTGGCTCCCGTAACTTACCGGCGAACGACGACACCGCACAGTTTGTGTCGGCCATTCTGAAAACCACCGAAGACGTCTGGACGCCGCTCTTTGCTGCCGCCGGTAAAAACTATTCACCGCCTAAACTCGTGTTGTTCGAAAACGGGGTGCGCTCTGCCTGCGGATTCACGTCTTCGGCTGCCGGTCCGTTTTATTGTCCAGGCGATTATCAGGCTTACATAGATCTCGACTTCTTTGGGGAGTTGCAGCGTATGGGTGCCGGTGGTGACTTTGCCGGTGCGTATGTTTTGGCGCATGAGGTCGGCCACCATGTACAAAACCTGCTCGGTGTATCCATGAGCGTACAACAGCGTCAGCGGCAGGTGAGTAAGGTTGAGGCCAATGCGTTGTCTGTACGAACAGAGTTGCAGGCCGACTGTTATGCCGGTGTGTGGGCGCACCACGCACACAAACAAAAGCAATTACTCGAACCCGGTGACCTCGAAGAGGGCATGAACGCTGCTGCCAAAATTGGTGACGATGCACTGATGAAAAGTGCAGGGCGTGTGGCACGTCCCGAGTCGTTCACCCATGGTTCTTCAGAGCAACGCCAGCGCTGGTTACTCAAGGGGCTGGAAACCGGTGATCCGAATCAGTGTGACACGTTTAATTTCTAACTGAACCCTGCGTGTGGCGGTAACCGCCACACCAAACCACTTGTAAGCGACGGCAGTTTTAGATTATGCGTTTGTCTGTTGACGAATTTCGTGCATGGCCCACGCGGCGCATTACGCTGTTGGGCATGTCCGGCGTGGGCAAAACCCGCCTTGCCAATGTCTTGCGCAAGGAGCACTGGTATCACTATTCGGTCGACTACCGCATTGGTACCCGGTACCTTGATGAAGCTATTCTCGACAACATAAAAAGCCAGGCGATGCAGGTGCCTTTTCTGCGTGAGCTGCTGGTCACTGACTCTATCTACATCAGCAATAACATTACCTTCGATAATCTCAAACCGTTGTCTACCTGGTTGGGTAAGCTCGGTAACCCGGAGGCCGGTGGCTTGGCGCTCGAAGAATTTCGGCGACGTCAGCAGCTGCATCGTGAGGCTGAATTAAACGCCATGAATGATGTGCCTGAGTTCATTCGCAAATCGTCGGATATTTACGGGTATCAGCACTTTTTGAATGATGTGAGCGGCAGTGTGTGTGAGTTGGAAGACGATGCGTTAATGCAAAAAATGGCAGAGCATACGTTGTTCATTTATTTGCAGGCCGATCGCTCGGACGAGCAACATTTAATTGACCGTGCCGCGCTGGACCCCAAGCCATTGTATTACCGCGATGCATTCCTGACCGAACATCTTGACCGGTATCGCGCCGAGCGCGGCACCGACTTTATTGCCGAAATTGACCCGGACGACTTTGTGCGCTGGGTATTTCCGCATTTGTTCTATTCGCGAGTGCCGCGCTACGAGGCTATTGCAGCGGAACACGGTTATACGGTGAAAGCGAGTGATGCCTTTCAGGTGTCGTCGACAGAAGACTTTCTTGCCCTGATAGAGCAGGCGCTTGACGCTGCCTGATACGGAAATCCATGCCATTAGTTGCCCATAACAAGCTGCCAACCTTTGAGCGTTTAAGACACGAAGGCCATGTTGTGCTTACCCCCGAGCGAGCGCGCGAACAGGATATTCGTGCACTGCATATCGGGCTGCTGAATATGATGCCTGATGCGGCCATGGGTGCAACCGAGCGACAGTTTTATCGGTTAATAGGCTCCAGTAACCCGATATCACAGTTTTATCTGTATCCGTTTACGTTACCCGAAATACCCAGAAGCGCTGACGCTACGGCTTATGTCAACGAACACTACACGTCGTTTGAGGCGCTGCAGGAGAGCGGGCTCGATGCGCTGATCATCACCGGTGCCAATGTCACCGAGCCCGACCTGTCGCGTGAAGTGTATTGGGAGCCGTTGGTTAAGGTGTTTGACTGGGCCGTAGAGCACGTGACCTCAACGCTGTGCTCATGCCTGTCAACGCATGCGGTGATGCAGCATCGTTACGCCACGCAGCGTGAGCAGCTTGAAAAGAAAGCGTGGGGGGTGTTTCAGCATCAGGTGGTCGATAACTCGCATCCGCTGGTCCACGACATCAATACGCGTCTTGCGGTGCCGCATTCGCGGTTTAACCATGTGAGCCGTGAACGGTTTGAGGCGGCAGGGTTGCACGTACTGATAGAAGGCGACGCCGGTGTGCAGATGGCGGTGAGTCCCGACGGTATCAATCATGTCTTCTTTCAGGGGCACCCCGAGTACGATCAGATCAGTTTGCTCAAAGAATATAAACGTGAAGTCGGGTTGTATATGGAAGGTCGGTCGGCCGGTTATCCGCCCTTTCCGGCCAACTACTTTGATGCGTTTACTCGGGCAGTTTTTAACGAGTATCAACAGCGCATACAAACGTACCTCGACAGCGGCAGGACGACTGACAGGCCGGTCTTCCCCGAAAAGCAGGTAGTACCGCACCTCGACAATACCTGGCACGACTCCGGTGAAGCGGTTGTCGGCAACTGGCTGGGCTGTGTTTACCAGCTCACACACACAGACCGTCGTACACCGTATATGGATGGCATCAACCGCGACAATCCGCTGGGTTGGAGCAAGCTGGATAACTGACATGACCACCGCCACACTGACCAGCGTGCTCGTTTTGTTTATTGCGTTGCTGGTATTGTTGCTTGCGCCATGGATTGTTGAGCGAGTATCAGCCGATGATGAATCTGACTCAACGTTTAAATTCAGGGTTAACGCGGTGCGGGGTCTTGCCATCCTCGGCGTGGCGCTGTGGGGCTATTATCATTTTTATTTTCCGGAAGACCGTGGGCTGGTTCAGTCGCAGGCGCTGAACACACTGTCTGATTCGGTACCCATCAAAATTCTCTCTATTCTGGTGCTGCTGTATCTTGGTTATGTGTCGGCGAACCTGATTGGCGAATTTATCAAGCGACGGTACGGACGTCGGTATTCGTTGGCTAACCAGGAACGTGTTGCCGATACCTATACCTCCCGTGCACTGTCCATTTTTATTAGCGTGTTTATCGCCATTATTGTGTTGATCTCGGTCATCCGTATTGCCGGTTTCGACAGTCTGCTCGAAGCCGGTGGCGTGTTGGGTTTTATTGGTGTTTTTCTCGCTCTGACGCAGGGCGCATGGGCACCCGATATCATCAGCGGCCTGATTATCCTGAACAGTAAAATGCTTGAGGAGCGTGATGTCGTCAAACTCTCTGATGGCAACGACACATTGCTGGCTACCGTGTTTCGTACCCGTGCATTTCACACAGAACTGCTTAACATTACCGATAACCATCGTGTGATGATTCGTAATTCCCGTATCCGTGACTACACCGTGCACAACCTGTCGCGGTTTGCGACAGCACGGGGCATACGCGAAACACTACGATTTAAAATTGGCTACGACGTGAGCGAAAAACGGGTCAGGGCGATGTTTGAGGAGGCGTTCGTTGCGGCGGTGGCTGACGACGACATCCACCTGGAGGGGCAGTACCCGTTGGAAGTGCGGGTGTACGACACTGGCGATCATGCCATTGAGTGGTCGGTGCACTATTACACCAAAGAGGCGTCTGCCTTAATTAAAACCAGTCAGTTGTTCCGGCAAAAAATACTCGCCGCCAGCATTGAGCACGATATTGCGCTATCAACCCCCATTACGCATCAGGCAGTGTCCGGAACACAAGATCTGCCACCTCATGTCCCAACTTAAGACCGCGTTGCTCAAATTTGGTTAACGGTCGGTAGTCGGGTTTGTCGCAGTAGACTTGTGTCGGTGACGTATTCACAAAACCTTCAGCATGGTTCAGTTGCTCGAGCATCACTTCAGCGTAGGGTTGCCAGTCAGTGGCGCAGTGCAGGTGACCGCCCGGCTGTAATGTGCGCTGCACCGAGCGGATGGTCTCGTTCTGGATAATACGGCGCTTGTGATGCCGCTTTTTATGCCACGGATCGGGAAAGAAGACCAGTACGCGAGCCAACGTGCCAGTGTCCAGCGCGTCGAGCACTTCCACTGCATCGTGGCGCATCACCCGAACATTGGTTAACCCGGCAGCGTCGATACCCGCCAGCAAATGACCCACGCCCGGCGCATGTACTTCAATACCAATAAAGTTAATGTCCGGCAGCAGTGCCGCCATATGCAACAGCGCCTCGCCGTTACCAAAACCGATTTCCAGCCAGACCGGGTTGGTGTTGTCAAAGTGGCGAGACGGCTGCGGATTGAGTGCGCTGAACTCAATGCCATAGACAGGCATGAGCGTTTCAATCGCGTTTTTTTGACCCTGCGTCATGCGGCCGTTTCGGATAACAAAACTGCGGACAGCGCGGGAAGTAAGCGGGGAATCTGACATGTGCATAGTGTACCGCTGCGGCATGGAACGTGCGAGGCCCACGGAGCATCAGGTCCCATGACGTAGCGCAACCAAACCAGTGGCCACCCAAACAAGTGGCAGGGACCAGTGGCAGGGACCAG
>CALDUO010000090.1 GCA_937923745.1 uncultured Granulosicoccaceae bacterium | reverse complement strand
GGGTGAAAGCTCAACCGAACACAATGATTCGTGGGTAGAATTCCCGACCGGTCAGGATATCGAGGGCGAACTCGCACTGAACGGTTGGACCAAGAGTTACATGAACCGCTACCTCGCGTGGTCTTGGGATGCCAAAACAACAGACCATGTCGGTAACCCGATTCGACAATACTTTGAAGCCGGCGATCATTTGATTCGGGTAGCCGGGCGTTCAAACGGTCATGCGATCGACAGAATCGTGCTGTACAAGTACGACGACATCAATTACAACAATGCCAAGTTTACCAACTACGCGCCGTCGGCAACGACCACCGAACTGCCCTCAATAGACGACCCCGAGGTTACCGAAGAAGAAGAACCGGTAGAGGAAGTCACTGAAGAGCCAACGCCTGAGGAGGAAGTGCCGGAAAGTCTGCCTGCACTACAAAGCGAAAACGAACATCCGGGTAACGAGTGTATTGACGGTGTTGTGTCATTAACAGCTCGCTATTCAGCAAGCCTCTTGAGCGACGACAGTGTTGAGCAGGACTCGCTGGTATTGGGTGAAGATGCCACCGCCGCATTTTTAACCTTCGACCTGTCAGCCGTACCGGCCGATGCAACACAAACACAGCTGTTGTTCTACCCGCTATCAGAGCAAACGTCTGCACGACTGAGCGTCTATGCAGGTTCACACAGCGACTGGGATTCTGTCACCGACAGCGATTCACTGCCCAATGCGTCGGTGCTACTGGGCGAGGCAGACTTTAATCTGAGCCGCGAGGGTTTTCAACGCATGGAGCTCGACGGCAGCTCGCTTGGCCGCGACAATCAAACCCTGTTGCTGTCAACTGACACCGACAACGACACCTCTACCTTGGCTGAACCCGGTACCGAGTTCGACCCACGCCTTGAGATCTCGGGTGATGGAGATTTCTGTCAGCTGTACGACGATGCCGTTGCTACCGCCATCGCAGAACAGGAAGCAGCAGAACAGGAGGCTGCAGAACTTGCCGCGCAAGAGGCAGCTGAAGAGGCTGCAGCCGAAGCCGAACGCGAGGCCGCAGAACAGGCAGCACGTGAAGAGGCCGAGGCTGAACTCGCCACCGACATGGAGAGCGTGATCGACAATGTCACACCGGAGAACAGCCAGGCGAACACCGACGGCACAGTCACAACCGATGCAGCTTCGATACACAGTGGTTTACTGACCCTGTTGGTCATGCTCGGGTTTGGGCGTTACAGTCGCCGTTTGACGATCAAGCGCTAAACACAAGACCGGTAAACCGACCTCAACCGATGCATAAGGCATCGGTTGAGGTTGTTTGAGTTAGCTGAACCACACACTGCATGGCTCCGGTTTGACAGCTACCGGTCTCACGGCTCCGGTCTCACAACCCCGGTCTCACGGCTCCTGTCTCACGACCCCGGTCTCACGACCCTGCTCTCACAACCTCAGTCCCGGGACTCCAGTCCCGCGGCCCATGTTTTGCGACCCCTGTTTTGCGGTACAGATCTTGATTAACCATTCCTGACTCTCTTATTATCCTGCCCGTTGTGGGTAGGCGACTTTCTGAGACAGGCCTTTGTCAGCGACAGCAACCTCCCCCGCATACGACTCATCAGCCACTGAAGCTGATCTTGTCCAGTGTATTCTGGCCAAACCCGCAGCGCGAGCAGGTTTTGTAGCGCTGGCAGAGTTCCTGGAAACCCAGGGCAATGTCGACGATGCCAAAGTGCTGTACCGCGGTAATGTGCCCACCTCGATACGCGAGAAGTACAACCTTGAAAACATGCCCAGCGCATGGTCGCATGAAATGCCAGATTATGAGCCGCTCGGCTGGCACCCTGCGGAGTCACTCGCCTTTGATCCGGTTATAAACGATGATCCGCAACGCGATGCCTGCTTTGATCAATTACAGACCAAAACACCCACCAACTATTGCGGCATTCTGAATCACGCAACACTGGTGTTTGACGGTAACAACCGTCTGGTCATCGATCGCCACGGGGTACGCAATAAAAATTACTCGACGGTGAATTCGTTTCTGCTCGCAGCACAACTCAACAACCAGGCGCTCCGACTCAACGGCACCACCTTGCTGCTGTCGGCCCGTAACTCCCATAACTTTTATCATTGGCAGATGGAATGTTTGCCACTGCTGGGTATGCTGTCGGTGGCGGGTATACCGCTTGACGACATCGATCATTTTTTACTCAACCGAAAAGATGCGAGCTTTCAGCTGCACACACTAAAGCTGTTGGGCGTTGATGAGTCCCGGATCGTCTGGATCGATACCCTGCCTGCAACGTTTGAATGCGAACGGCTAGCGCTGTGTCGGCTGACCAACAGTATGGGTATGGCGTACCGTGCCGGTAATATTGACTGGTTACGCAATCAGCCGTGGGTTGGGAAATCCAGTGCGACTTCAGTGACTGCCCCCGCCGCAAAGCACAAGCTTGCAATTCGTCGGGATGTACGCGGTTTTACGCAGAATGATGTTATCTATGAGAGTCTGGCACAACGCGGGTATCGTGTGGTCTACCCTGAGCACTACGCTTATGAGGAGCAGGTATCGTTGTTTCGACACGCCAGTCATATTGTCGCGCCACACGGTGCAGCTTTGAGTTTACTGACGTATGCGGCACCGGACACCGAGGTGCATGAGTTCTACGGTGCCCATGTACATCCGTGCTTCTACGCCATCAGTGCCATGCTGGGACAGCGTTATTACAACTATAATTGCGCCCCGTCTCCTGTAACCGAAGCGTCGGATAACACGGCAGGTAACACTGCAACCGGTAACAAAGGCCTGAGTGAAAGACTCAGGCAGTCAATTGATCTGGATCCGGCAATGCTGGAGACGATTAACCTGTAAAAATACTGATGCCCTTGTCTCGGGCAACGGTCCAGTGTGAATCACCCGCTTTATAGTCAAGACCCGGCACAGCATCGAAGTACTGGCCAAACTCTTCGTCTTCGATAATATAGAAGTTCTCAAACAGATGATCGTTACGTTCGTGCGATTTCAGGTTTCGGAATATCGCCGGACCGGTCACACCCCAAACACTGTTGGATTTTCGGTTTTTGATATTCTCAACAGCCACGTTTAGCACCGCTTCCATCAGAGGCGTTTTCGCGTCACGCACAAAAATCATGCTGTTGGTAATACCACTGTTATGCTGATACAAACACCCGTTATTATCACGATCAATAATGGGTGACAGGGACTGAAGATTACGAAAATCAGCGTCTATATAAAACCCGCCCTCATGATACAAAAAACAATACCGGAAAAAGTCGGCACGCATCGCCGGTAGTGCACAGTCATCAAACACGGCCTGCAACTCAGCACCGAATATCTCTCCGATATAGGCTCTTGAGGTCGCATCATCGAAGAACCGGTAGTCAACATCCTGATTGAGCAAACGGGTGCTGTCGAGCAGTTCCTGAATGTACTCTGGCGTGTTGGAATCCCAGAACTGTATGATGGTGGTTTTACTAGACATAACTCAATTGTGTCCGATTACAGGTCAAGCGCCACTCTGGCGGCGATCGCGACCTTATACATAATGTCTACAATGACCGACGCCACCTGAAGACTTTTTACCGCTATCTTGGGTAAGACTATAATTTCATCGCCCGGTTGCACGGTCGGATTCTGTCCGGTCGTGACTTCGCCATTGGGGTGAATCAATACAATACGGGATTTGTCCGCCTGATTGGAAAAACCACCGGAGCGTGCAATGTAGTCTCGCGCACTCAGTGAAGGCTGATACAACATGGCTTGCGCAACCAGCACTTCACCACTGAGCAACACCGAATCAGAGCGCTCCGGTATGGTAATCACATCACCGTTTTGCAACAGGACATCGGCAACACCCGAAGCTGATGTCACCACCAGGCGCCCGGAGGGTTCGACCTGTCTTGCCCGGGTGACAAATTCGCTGATCATACGCGCTTCTTGCGCACGAATAGCAGCTTCACCGTCAGTTTGTGAAGGTGCGGTCAGGTACCGTGATTCGAGCCTGCGCAGACTGTTTTCCAGCGACGACTTTTGGCGCTGTGCAATACTTTTGCGTTTGATAGAAACAGACGCCGGATCAGACAACGCCTTGTCAACAGGAATATAGTCAAGCAGTTCGGTCAGGCGCGTATCACGCGGCACCGCAAATCGCGAAGGCCCCAAAAAGCTGCCTTCCACGTCAATGACAATGACGTCCTCGTGCGCATCGGCCCGAAAATAGAGCTGGTCGCCGTCACGCAATGACATGGCACGAAACTCGGCCATGGGCAGATACACCGAAAATGGCGCAGCGTCACGCACACCGGAGACACCAACAAAAGTGACACCCGGTTTCAGCAGTACCGACTGAATAATATCTTCACCGGTGACCGTATCACCAATAAATTCAAACATCGCAGCGTTATTCACGTCACCCGATACGGTAACCGTGCTGCCACGACGACCGACCACGATGGTATCGCCATCCTGATACTGCACCTGTTCAATGACACCATTGAGCAGGAAGTCATACAGGTCAGGTGTCGCAATCACTTCATTATTACGCAGCACACGAATATCACGATAACTGCCCCGCTCTGAATCAATACCGGCGGCCTTATCCAGATAGTACAGGGCTGAATTGGACGGGATACCCGAAAAACTGCCCGGACTGTTCACGAATCCGGTGACAAACACTGATACTGGTTGGGTACCACCCAAACTGGTATAAACACTGACATTGTCGGTAAATACCGTTCGGACAGAGGCGGTCACTTTCTCATTGAGGTGTTTGTTTAATGTACCACCGACGGCCACTGGACCCACGCCGGGTACAAAAATGTTACCTTGCGGATCAACCGTGACCAACGCCGCGTGTTCTATTGCACCCCAGATACGCAAATTGATTTGATCGCCCGGAGACACGACATAGTCCGGGTTAAGACCGTCATCACTCTCTCCCCCAAACCCACCGGTGAACAGATTCGCGCCGAACGGTTGTGCTTCCTCATCTATAGGTTCGGCGGCAGGTGGTGCTTGCAGCAACGTCGCCGTGGTGCCGGCAGCCGGCATTTCGCCGGGAATATCAGTCGGACCAATCGACTGCGCCATAGCGACGGTGGCAAACAACCACACGACGCCGAACACGACGAGCTGTTTAATCACTGCTGAGCTTCTCATTATAATGTTCATTAGTGCCCTATATGATCCCTGAGTGCCGACCACATCAATCCACCGATAGCAAAAAACAGAAACGAATACACCAAAACCGTCAGTGTTTTCATCAGACGTTTTGGCTCGGTTGACTGCTCAGCCATCATGGGTCTTATATATGTAATCAGGTAACGTTTCTTTCGCTGACCTTCGATGCGCGCCAGCTCGAGCGATGTCAGCGCAGATGTGTATTGCTGCTGCGCCAACTCCTGATCAAGCGCCAAAGGCTGGTATTGATTAATCAACTGGTTCATACCCTGTCCGTCTGAGCCTGCCATCCGCTGCTTTTCCTGACCCAGCTGGCGTTCGATGGCCGCCACTCGGTTTTTCAGGGTTTTCACCAGCGGCGAGCTTTCTTTCATAAACGCCCGCTTCTCGGAAAGTTCGGTACGCGCAGTAGATAACTTGGTTTCAAGACCGCTCAACAAACCCAGTAACGCACTGGTTTCTTCAGCAGGATTGATCGACGTGTTGAGTTGGCGAAATGCGGTCAGGTTTTCAGTGGCCTCGCGCACCTTTTCTGCAGCGATGGCTACTTCTTCTTTGGCGCTGTCCAAACCGTCTTGCTCAATACGCGCCGACATATCATTTACCAGCGCTTCACTGAGCGCGATGATTTTTTGAGACAGGCCCTGTGCGAACTCCGGTGAATAGGCTTTGACCCGTAACACCAGAATGTCAGACCCGCCGTCCTCAATAATTTCGAGGTGTTTCAGATAATGTTCCAGCAGTTCTTCCCGCGGCGGATTAGAGTCAATACGGGAGATAAAATCGATGGACGGATCACTGAAGTGACCGGTCACATCCAGCGCTTCGTCAAGCGTTGACAGCATATCGTGCGACTGAATGTAGTCGATAACAATGCGCGAGTCCTGACCTCCGGCGGAGATCACCGAGGTTGAAGACAACAGCCCGGCCAGACCCGAGGCCGCCTCGGACTTACTGGCACGCACCGCAAAACGCGATTCAGACACGTACATGTCTGATGCTATAAATCCAAAATAGATGGCTGCAATCAGGGTTGGCATACCAACGACCAACGCAAAACTGCGAAGAATACTTTTCATTGAATAAAAGGGTCTCAGGCAGCCCGTGTTTGCAGGAATTTGTAGTGTTGCATCGCTTCTCTGACGCTATCGTACATTTCGATACTTCCGTTATGCAGAATCGCGGCCATGTCACAGTTTCGACGAATAGTTTGCTCGTTGTGCGAGACTAAAATGACCGAGGAACCCTCTCTTCTCTCTTCAAATGCACGCCGAAACTTCTCTTTATAACGCGCATCACCGGTCTCCAGCGCCTCATCCACAAGGTAGCAGTCAAAATCACAGGCCAAACTGACTGCAAACGCAAAGCGAGCACGCATACCCGCTGAATAATTACGCAACGGCATGTCAAAATAATCACCCAGTTCGGCAAATTCGTCGGTAAATCGCTCCACGTATTCCACGGTTTCACCATAGATACGGGCAACGAAACGACAATTTTCCCGCGCGGTAAGATTGCCCTGGAAACCACCGGTGTAACCGAGTGGCCAGGAGACCCGCATGTCGCGGTAGACACTGCCCTTGTCAGGCGGCTCTGCAGCACCAATCAACCGTATCAATGTCGATTTACCGGAACCGTTCATGCCCAAAATACCGACACTGTGTCCGGTTGGGAAAACGATACTGACATCACGCAGTACGTGATTAAACCCGGTTGATGTACGGTAGCTTTTGGAAACGTTACGAAGCTCAATCATGCTGATTTTATCGCGTGGTTACGCATCGACTGATGCATCAACATGCCCACGAGGAGCAGACCGGTCGCAAACAGAAAGGCATATCGATGATCGATATACTGCGACTCAAACTCAACAAAGAAGCCGGAGCGTATGATCTCGATCATGTGTAGTAGCGGGTTGTACAAAATGTAGTCACGAACACTCGACGGAATCATGTCGGCGGTAAAAAAGACACCCGAGGTAAAAAACAACGGACGCCCAAACAGTGGGTTCGTGATGTTTTTTATAGATGGCATGATCGGCACCAGCGCTGCGAACATCATTCCGAGCCCGGCACCGGAGATACCCAACAGTAAAATGCCGTATAACACCAGCAGCGGATTCTCGATCGCGTAGGGACCAAAAAACGCAGCTGAACCGATCAACAAAATGGTAAACACCATCAACAGGGATGAAAATTCAAGCAATATAATGGCTAGGATGACGTCAAACGTGGTCACCTGTGGAAACGCCAGCAGCGATCTTGATCCTGCAATCGCGTTCGCTAACGACGACATGCTTTGCCGAAACAGCAGAAAGGGTGTGATACCGGTAATAATGAAATACGCGTCCGGCATACCACCGGAGGTCGGGCTTCTGACCAATAATTTAAACGCGAGGAACAAGCCTACAAAAAACATAGGCTCGATAAACATCCAGAAAAAACCGAGCTTGTGACGACCGTAACGGGTTTTGGTTTCACGCAGTATCAGCGCATTAATGACACGACCCTGAGTGACTAACGCCGACAGAATGATACTTGGCGTGATCGCTGTCCCGGCACGGCTGTTGATACTTCGCATGAGGTAAGACGTCGCTGTGGCGGCAGGCTACTTTGAAGCCGCTTTCAGATGCTCAGGTATCAAATTCTCGGGGACATTCAACACCTGCCCTGCCTGCACACGCAGCGCATCAGACATATCATTAAAGGCGGCAATCACTGTCCATGTGTTGGCATTACCAGTCACCCGCTTGGCAAAACGCCACAGGTTCTCTTTGGCATTCACAGCAATAGCCCGGCTTGTTGGTGCTGCTGTTGCGGGTACCGATGTTGTGTTTGTCGCCTCGGGTGTCGTCGCTGACACCATGGCAATCTTTGTGTCTGTATCGGGTACAGTATCGGGTTTAATCTCATGCTCGGGTGCTGCGATTATCTGAGTTTGCGCCGTGCTGCTACGAGCAACAACCTGATTGGCAGGCTGTGGGTTTGCTTCCGGGACCTCGGCCGACATCGCACCGGCATCGAAAGCCGCTGGTATTTCAACTGTAATAGCCGGAATATCTGTTGAGTCGCCAGTCAGTGTGTCGCTGGTGAGTGAGTTTGGGATTATTGTGCCGGGGGTCAGTGCATCTGTATCGGCGCTTGTCAGTTCTGGTTCGGCCCGCTGTATCATTGCTTGCGGTACAGTCGTCCTATTATCCGGCGTCCTATTACTCGGCGTCGTGTTATCCAGCGTCGTATTATCCAGCGCCGTGTTAGTGTTAAGCGAACCCGGCAAGGCCAACGCGTTGGCAGGCATGGCAGCCGAGACACCGGCAAGTGGCTCCCGCAAGTACCATGTGCCGTTTACTTCACAGGACGCACTGACCGCACCGGTGGTTTGATCCAGCAATTGTTTGCAGGGGCGGCCGCTCGCCGCATCATAACGACTGGCGATGATATAGGACTTGCCGTCAACGATCACACGCTCACCCACTGCGGCTGTTGCAACAGACTGTACAGTCGTACCAGACGAAGCTGACCCTGACACCACCGGAAACGATGCCGCAGGACCAACCGATCCTGTTGTCGCGCATCCGGTAGCGACCAGTGCTGTCAACGCTATTGCTGCGTGTTTAAGTAACATGATTATCGGTTCTTGTTATCACCAAAGATTTCGAGCAATCCGACCGGCACATCTGCCATACCCTCACGGGCGTCGGTGACAATCAGTGCACGAATTTTGTACTTGCGCATCAGCACTTCAGCATCAGTCACCATCGCATTCGCAGAAATAGTCACAGGCACCGGCGTCATGAATTCTCTGACCGGCTTGTCCATCATGGTCGGATCCATAATCAGTGCGCGGCGCAAATCACCGTCAGTAAGAATGCCCTGCAATCGGTGGTTATCGACAATAATGGCAAGACCCAGTCGACCGGACGTCATACAAAAAATGGCGTCACGCACCGAGTCTTCCGGTTCAATGAGTGGCAGGTTATCCATCAGCATGACATCACCCACACGTGACAGTAAG
>CALDUO010000089.1 GCA_937923745.1 uncultured Granulosicoccaceae bacterium | reverse complement strand
ATCACGACCCTTCGCACTGAAAACCCTGCTAACGCTATTCGTCACTGCGTTGGTGCTTAGCGTGATATCACACGTTAATAGTGGCAGTGCCGCAAAAAAAGAAACACTGCCAGATCATGTCCTTGAACGATTCGGGCCACCACCGCCTGTACCGGAGGGTGAACTCAGTGCAGAGCTCGCTGAGGCCGTTGAACTGGTCTTTGCCGGTAAACAAGATCTGTACAGCTGGACGCGGGAGCAACATGATGCGTTAAATGTCATCGCCAAATCACGCGACCCTCGACTGGCATGGCTGGTTGCTGATGTTATGCGCTTTGCGGGACTGGATGGTTTGTTTGATCTTTTTGCACTTGCAGCACGCGATCTCTTGCAGATAAATTTCGATGATGGACGCTATTGGACACACACCACCGACCACCTGATTGCGTGGGATATCCCGGCACCACCTGATTACCTGCGACTCAAACGATCCATTTTTACTGCGGTTGTACCGGAGTGGGAGAAGATATTCACACCCGGTGATGTTGATTGGCGACATGTGTCATGGGGCGGGGTTCGTATCGATGATCGTGCACCCGGAACCACCGATACCCCGTGCAACTGTATTCCGGCAGCCGACAATCCAACCGTAACCAGTGCAGAAGACGCAAAGTGGCTCAGCGATGATGCCATTGTCTTTGGTATCAGCATTAACGGTGAACATCGAGCCTACCCGCGACGCATTATGGAAGTCCGTGAAATGGTCAACGATACACTCGGCGGTCGTGATTTGGGTATTCCCTATTGCACGCTGTGCGGTGCGGCCCAAGCCTATTTTACCGACAGCGTACCCGAAGGTGTGGAGCGCCCTATTCTCAGAACCTCGGGTCTATTGGTCCGCTCCAACAAAGTGATGTATGACATCAATACCTATTCGGTCATGGATACCTTTTTGGGCACTGCACTCAACGGGGCACTCGCCGACAAACAAATCAAACTACCTCAAGCAACTGTCATCACAACGGACTGGGGTACATGGAAAAAAGAACACCCCACCACGACAGTGCTCACTGAGGACTTGGCATTGGGGCGTGACTTTGATTTTCGTAATAACCGAGATGCTGATGGTCCGATATTTCCGATTGGCGATGTAGATCCTCGTCTGCCTGTTCAGGAAGATATTGTAGGTATCGTTACCGCTGATGGCACACCCATCGCTTTTCAGCGAAGCGCAGCTATTCTGGAACTGACACGCGGAAAATCCGTTGAATTTGAAAACCTGATGCTGGAACTCGATGGTAGCGGTATTCGCATTACCAATGCCGATGGTGATGATCTCGGCAGTCATCAGGCATTTTGGTTTGCATGGTCGCAGTTTCATCCAGAGACGAAACTCTGGCCCAACTAAACCCCGTCACCACCATAGAGCGGCCTACTCGATCACGGGGCCGCTTTTATCAGGCCTGGCTTTTATCAGGCCTGATAAAACCAAACACGATAAAACCAAACACGATAAAACCAAACACGATAAAACCAAGCCTGATCAAACTCTGTTTCATTGAGTTCAGCCCGGTCATATTCGGGCCAACCATGCTCTGGTTTAATCAGACTCATACCTGACCGGGCTTTGGCAGCACGAATACCCACTGGCCGAACAGAGTTTCGGCCTACCACTATTTTTCCCAATAAACGAACTGTGATGTTATTTGCAGTTCGTATGAGCGATCGTCGTGTGCACTGTCATACTTTTTGTTTTTGTTTAACTTCTGTGAATATTTTGTGATAACTCCACCCCTCGCAGGCAGTCACACTGATCGGGAAAGACATACTCTCTCAACGCACAATAACCGCTCTACCAGGAGATAACTGAATGATTTCAATGAAACGTACCGCTGTAACTGCTTTGCTTGCGTCGCTCGGCATGGCCTCCGCTGCAAACGCTACTGAATACGAAGTTACCGTCACCAATTTAACCAGCGGTCTGTATTTCACTCCGGTGTTGGTTGCAGCTCACCCTTCATCTGCTGCTATCTTCAGAGCCGGTGAAGCCGCCTCCTCAGAACTTCAGATTTTGGCAGAAGGCGGTAACGTCGCACCGATGGCCGCACTGTTGGAAAGTATTGGCTCAACGGTCGCAACAGGTGACTCACTGTTGGCTCCGGGTGCCTCGGTATCATTCACCATCAATAACACTAACCCGGACAACTCACGGTTGTCGATGGCAGCGATGCTGTTGCCCACCAATGATGGCTTTGCCGGTTTGAATTCAATCCGGTTTCCTGAAGGTGGCATGACCATGAGTTACGATGTTAACGGTTACGACGCTGGCACCGAAGCGAATGACGAAATAATTGGTAGCGGTGCGCCTGGCGAAGCGGGCTTCCCTGCACCACCTCCGGTTGTTGCCAGTGGAACCGGTACCGGCGGTCATGGTGTTGATGTCACAGCCGAGGGCTTTGTGCATATTCACAGAAATGTGATCGGTGACCTCGACAGCACCGGCGGACCCAGCGATATTAACGCTGCGGTACATCGCTGGCTGAACCCGGTTGCCCGTGTCAGCGTGACCCGTCTCGGTGGTGATAATGCTGCCAATGGCCCATCACGTGTTCCCAGTCTGACCGCTGCTACCTATTCCAGCACCAGCGTAGAAATTTTCTGGGAAGAAGCCACGACTGACACAGCGATTGCCGGTTACGAAATTCGACGCGACGGCGAGTTGCTCAACACACTCGATGCCAGAAGCTTTTTCGAAAACACACTGGCGCCCGGCACCGAGTATCGATACGAAGTTCGCGCCATCGATATCAATGGTGTAGTTGGCGAAGCGGCCTCTGTCACGGTTAGCACCAACAGCTAAACGAACCGTGATCAGCGCGAGGAAACTCGCTATCGGGAGGGCCAACCATGGTGTTGGCCCTCTCTTTAAAAAAGAAAGAACCGGTCAGTAACACCACGACCGATTGGCATGACACAGACAATCGCTCAGACTGAGTCAGTTCATCGACCGGCAGGCAGCGCTGACAATTTCGGTTTGCCGTTGAACTTATCAACCGGTGCAGTATCAATGGGACATGAGTAGACAGATACTATTGGTAGAAGATGAGCAGGATATCGCGGATATCCTGATTTTGCACCTTGAAGACATGGGTACAGAAGTCACACATGCTGCCGACGGAATCAACGGGTTAACGCTGGCACTGCAAAGCCATTGGGACCTTATCGTACTCGACCTTACGTTACCCAAAATTGACGGCATGGATATCTGTCGTCAAGTAAGTATCACCAACCCCACTACACCAATTATGCTGATCACGGCGCGTTCCTCGGAAATGGAGCGTGTTGCCGGTCTGGAGTGCGGGGCCGATGACTACATCACAAAGCCGTTTTCAGTCACTGAAGTGATGGCACGGGTCAAGGCTATCTTCAGGCGCATGGATATCAGTAATCATTCGTTGCACAGTGACGCGGTGAACGTCAAAGACATCAGTATCAATCCAGCCACTCATGCAGCCAGTATTGGTGGAAAACCGATTAACCTGACGGCCCGTGAATTCGAGCTGTTATTGCACTTTGCCAGAGCACCTGGCCAGGTATTCAAACGCACTGATTTATTGGAAAAAGTGTGGGGGTATGGCCATGAAGGATACCTGCATACCGTTAACAGTCACATCAACCGACTACGCGCCAAGATCGAACCTGATCCAGCCAAACCCACCTATATTCAAACTGTTTGGGGTGTTGGTTACAAGCTCGCTGTCTAAGTATGCCCCAGTCACTTTTTGCCAAAGTATCGATCGTTTTCTTTTGTGTCTTGCTGGTCCTCGGATTATTCAGTATTTGGGTTTCTCACCAACTTAATCAGGAATACTTTCTCGAATCACATCAGCAACTCAACAGTCCGATTGCCATGTACATGTCCGACCACTTTGTACTGGTGGACGACGGCAAACCTGATCCTTCTATGCTGGCAGCATTGTCACAACATGTGATGGTGCTAAATCCGAGCATCACTGCGTACCTGCTTGATAACGACGGAACGGTTCTCGCACCCGACACCGAGGAGCTTCAGCTTAATCAGGTATCGCTCGATCCGATCAATGCCTTTTTGCGCGAAGGCACCACGTACCCATTACTGGGCGATAACCCGGCCAACGGTGATACACAAAATATTTTTTCGGTCTGGCCACTGACGCACCACAGTATTGATGACAGTACTGCGACACAGGTAGGTTACGTGTACGTGGTGCTCAACGGTGAGCGTTATAAGTCTCTGCTTGCGTCTGTCTACGACAGTTTTAGCAGAAAAAGCCTCGTTGCCTTGCTGGTCGGGGCCACTGCGCTGGCGTTGCTATGCGGTATATTTGTCTTTTTTCAATTGACCAGACGTCTGCGCCAGCTGACGCTTAAAGCACACAACTGGTTACAAAACAACGCATCCGAACACAACAGCCCCATCGATCATTTACCGGATGACGAAATAGATGCGCTGGCACTCACTTATGACTCAATGGCAGAACAACTGATGACACAATGCCATAGACTCGAAAAAAACGATCAGCAAAGACGTGAATTTTTTGCCAATATCTCACATGACCTCAGAACGCCGTTGACAACCATGCAGAGCTATCTGGAGACACTGGTGCTCAAGCAGGATACGCTTGATGCTGCAACCAGAAACCGGTATGTCCGTACGGCACACCGTCAAAGCACGCGGCTGCGCCGACTTATCATGCAACTGTTCGAGCTGTCCCAACTGACGTCTCGCGAAATTAACCTCAATACCGAACCCTTCTCGTTGCTGGAATTATCCTATGACTGTGTTCAGGACTTTGCGTTATCTGCAAAACGCGAGGGAATTGAAATATCGGTAGTACCGGAGAATGATGAAACGGCCAGCCTTGACGTCAAGGCAGACATTGCGTTAATACAGCGTGTGCTCCAAAACCTTATCAGCAACGCCATCCGGTATACACCGGCAGACGGCAGCATAAAAGTATTACTCAGCAGAACCGATGACAATAGAGTGACAGTATCGGTATCAGACACAGGTAGCGGTATGCCGCAAGAGCGGCTTGATCAAATCTTCGAGCGACACTATCCAGGTATTCGCCTTGCGACCTCTACCACGATAAATACCAACACTAAGGACGGGGCAGCAAACCAAATCACCGTCAAAGAGCCTGTAACCAGAGACGCTGGCAGCAGAACCGGCGGGAACGCAGGTCTCGGTCTGGCCATCGTTAAACACATTTTGAAGCTACACAAAAGCGACGTCAGTGTTCAAAGCACCGTGGGTGTCGGTACTACATTTTCGTTCGCGTTGCCCGCCGCCCGAACACAAGCTGCGTCTCATCAAATAGCCGTATAAAGCCTCGCTTAAAAATTTGTTGCGCGGACGCACCAGTTAACCCACTATTACGGCTTTACAGTTATCACAACGGAAACACCATGCTCAACGTTGGATTATTAGGCGCGGGACGCATCGGCGCTGTTCACGCCAATGCCATTCAGTCCCACCCCGACAGCACACTGATTGCCGTATCGGATGTTGTATCAGACAACGCGCAAAAGCTGGCAACACAGTACCACTGCGACATGCGTAACACCGATGACATCATAAATGATCCGGCCATAAATGCGGTATTGATTGCCACCTCAACCGACACTCACGCCGACCTCATCGAAGCCGCAACCGCTGCCGGTAAAGCCGTGTTCTGCGAGAAACCAGTCGACCTGAGCCTAAGCCGCGCCCGTGCCTGCCTCGACGCTACAGCCGATAAGGCAGCACGTATCATGCTTGGTTTTAATCGCCGTTTTGATCCGAGCTTTGCCGCACTACAGCGGGCCGTCAAAGCCGGAGAAATCGGAAAACCCGAATTGTTGTCCATCACGTCCTTTGATCCAGCCCCTCCTCCTGTGGCCTACGTCAAAGTCTCTGGCGGGTTGTTTCGCGATATGATGATTCATGACTTCGACATGGCAAATTTTGTCATGGGTGATTTGCCGGAGTCGATTACTGCGGTGGGCTCATCGTTAGTCGACCCGGCCATTGGCGAAGCCGGTGACGTTGATACTGCGGTTGCGACGCTGCGTTACGCCGACGGTCGCATTGCTGTCATTCAAAATTCCAGGCGAGCAAGTTACGGTTACGATCAGAGGCTTGAAATTCTGGGTAGTCAGGGGCAGTTGCAGGTCAAGAATGTCGCCGAGAACACACTGGTAAAATCGACCGCTGACGGCATCCAAAGCGCCAACCCGCTGCACTTTTTTTTGGAAAGGTACATGCCCGCCTATCATGCCGAGTGGACTGCATTTGTAACGTCTGTCTCTAACGGTACCGATGCACCGGTTAACCTGAACGACGGTGTTAATGCACTGATCTTGGCCGAGGCCGCCACACAATCTGTG
>CALDUO010000088.1 GCA_937923745.1 uncultured Granulosicoccaceae bacterium | reverse complement strand
CCTTATCGGTGAGTCAGTGGTCAACGAAAAGCCAGTGCGTCAAGGTCGCGATGCACTGTTTTTTGCCAGTGACACCCGGTGTTAGCAGCGGGATGCGCGGGCTTATTTGTTACACATCAAAGCTTGACCATACCGGACAATGATCCGACGGTTTTTCCATCGCTCTGATGTCGTAGTCAATGCCACTATCAATGAGCTTAGCGGTCAGCGACTCCGTTGCCAGCAGATGATCGATGCGCAACCCGCGCTTGGGTTCGCGATCAAACCCTTTGCTGCGATAATCAAACCAGCTAAAAAGATCATTCACCTCAGGGTACTTCACCCGAAACGTGTCCTGCAGTCCCCACGCCATTGTCGTGTTTAACCATTCACGTTCTTCCGGCAGAAAACAAGTGACGCCGGTTTTCAGCCAGCGTTTGGCATTGTCTGGCCCAATGCCTATGTCGTTATCGACTGGGGCGATATTAAAATCACCCACAACCAGCACATGATTGTTGGGATCATAGTGTTGTGAGAGCAGCGTGTTGAGATCTTCGTAGAATTTTCTTTTGGCCGGAAACTTTACAGCATGGTTGCGGTTCTCACCCTGCGGAAAGTAGCCGTTAATGATAGAGACCGTATTGCCTGACGGTGTCACACAGTCTGCTGTGATAATACGCTTTTGGTCCTGCTCGGTATCGGAGTCATACCCTTTACGTACGTTGGTGTAGTCACCTTTAATCATTAGCGCTACACCGTAGTGTGTTTTTTGTCCGAAGTACTCTACTGCATATCCCATCGCAGTGATCGCATCAACGGGGAAGTCGGGGTCGTTGACTTTGGTTTCCTGAATAGCGATGACGTCCGGCGCATGTCGGGCGATGAGCGCTTCGAGCTGATGTAGTCTGAGCCGCAGGCTATTGGTATTAAATGAGACGACCAGCATGTCAGTATTCTCCACGTGATACGAAAAGTCGCCTGTCGTGTCGCTGAACTGTCAGCAACATGTTGAGACGGGCAACGTGTAAGAGCAGGCTAGGGGTTTATCAGCACACTGAGTGCGACCAGTTCATGACGTGTTTCTGCCAATGCTGCCTGTAGTGCTGTCTGCTTGTCACATAGCTTGGTGATTTCATCTTCACGCACCAGTGTACTGGTTTCGCGTAGTGCTACCAGCCTATCGATTTCAGCGTTGAGCTCGGTGTCGATGGCGGCGCTGGCACTGGCAACAATTTCAGGTACTGCCTGCCCACCCAGCTTGTCGATATAGTTTAACAGCACCGATAAATGTGATCGGTTTTCTTCGAGTACGGGGCGCAGGCGTCTGGCACTGGACTTGGTGAGCATGCTGTCAATATCGAGTTGATCCAGCACACTGGTGTAGTCTTTACGGTTGCTGCCCAGCAGAAAACGCTTGGTTGCCACTGGCAGGTAACGTTCAACGTTCAACGCGTGCTGTGCGGTGCAGCGCCACGTCACAATACCTTCGACAAACAGGACACCCTTGGGTAACAGATCGGTGCTGATGACTTCAGCGTTGGCTTGGCCGAAGGCTTCACTGAGCACGAGATCCATAGCGGCAATGACCATTGGGTGATCCCAGGTCAGGTACACGAGTTCTTCGCGGGCCAGCGCACTGTCCCGACTGAACGTGACGGTCATGCCACCATCTTCGAGTCCCGGGAAAGAGGCCACCTGCATGTGTTCGCTGGGTTTGACGATCCATGTTCGGTCAGACTGCTCCTCCACATCGACGCCGAAATTGTCAAACACCCGTGCCATGAAGTCGGGTAATTGATAACTGCGGTCGAGCCGATAGAGTTCGTCGATATGTTCATCAACGCTCTCGACGCGGTTTGAATTGAGCTCAAGCAGTCGGTCGCGACCGTTTTCGAGCGCCGACTCCATCGAATGGGTTAGCGTTTGTGTCTCGGTAATCAGATGGTCAAGGGCTTCAGCATGGGTGCTGTCGTCGCCGAGCATAATGTCACTGAGCTTTGGTTCGAGCTGTGCAGCGACGGCCGAGCCGGTTTTGCAGATGGACTCAAAGGCGTTAAGCCCGTCGTGATACCACAGAGCCAATCGAGCATCTTGACTACCGGGCTGCACCGGCACATGAATACACACGGTGTCGCGTTGGCCAATACGATCAAGGCGGCCAATGCGCTGCTCGAGGACGTCGGGGTTGAGCGGTAACTCATAAGTCACCAGATGATGCAGGAACTGAAAGTTGCGACCTTCACTACCAATTTCCGAGCACAGCAATATCTGGCAGCCATCTTCGTCATCGGCAAAGAACGCAGCGGCCCGATCCCGTTCGACAATAGTCATGCCCTCATGGAATACGGCAGACTGGGTGCCGGTCAGGCGCAGGGCTTCTGCCAGCGCCAGTACTGTATCGTTGTTATGGCAGATCAGCAGTACTTTGTCGGGCAGGACATCGCGCAGAAATTCAACCAGCCAGTCAGCCATCACGGAGGGTGTGGTGGGTTGGCTGAGTGAGTACTGAAACAGTTTGCGGTCGGGGAAGCCTGTAATAGCGCTGCGCGTGTTACGAAACAAGACACGGCTGGTACCGTGGTGATCATTGAGCACCGACAGGATCTGATGCCGTACCTGCATGTCATCGCTGTCCTCTTCGGCGTCAGATGCCAAAGCGGAATGATCGGCTGGCGACAGACTGATGCCGTTGAGTGCCTCAAGCTGTGCGACCGCCGCGGCATCCAGCGCTTTGCCTGAGAGTAGCAACTGCGCCAGTTTGGCGATGGATTCAAACGACGCCTCTTCTTTTAGAAAAGCCTCGTAATCGTTGAAGCGATTGGGGTCGAGCAGGCGGAGTCTCGCAAAGTGACCCTCAGCGCCCAGCTGCAGTGGTGTGGCGGTCAGCAATAAAGTGGCTGGCGTGACCTCAGCGATAGACTCAATGAGTGCGTAGGAGGGCGACGCGTGCTCGGGTGTCCAGTCGAGGTGGTGCGCTTCATCGACCACAAGCATGTCGAACTGTCCCTGTACGGCGGCTGCCGCGATATCCGGGCTGTGTTTTAGCGTGTCGAGTGAGCACAGCATCAGCTGCTCGGATAAAAACGGGTTGTCGTCGGGTGCAGACGGAAGCAGCGCATCGTAACGCTCCTCGTCCATGATGTGAAAATGCAGGTTAAAGCGTCGTAACATTTCCACCAGCCACTGATGAACCAGCGTGGTCGGCACAACCACCAGCACCCGTCGGATTTGGTTATTGGCAAGCTGACTGTGCAGTATCAGGCCGGCTTCTATGGTTTTGCCAAGGCCAACTTCATCAGCCAGCAGTACTCTGGGGGCCTGCCGTTTGCTGACTTCGTTGGCGATATAAATTTGATGCGGGATAATGGAGATGCGTGCCCCCATCAGGCCACGAATAACCGACCGCTCGATGTCAAAGCGATGCGTAAAAACATCGCGACGCAGATTAAACCACTGGCGTTTATCGAGCTGCCCGGCAAACAGTCGGTCTTGTGGACGATTGAAGGTCAGGAAGTTATTCAGCTCGGATTCCGGGATGATCGCATGTTCGCCGGATTCATCGTGCCCGATGTAGGTCAGGAAGCCGTCGTCGTCGACGACATCGCTGATTTTGATGTCGCGCCGGTCGTGAGTCTGAAGTTGGTCGCCTGCGATAAACCGAATTCGCGTGAGGGGCGCCGATTCTTTCGAGTAGATGCGAGTTTGGCCGCTGGCCATGAAAACAACGGTTACCTGACGGGGGTCGTTGTCAATGATAGTGCCCAGACCAAGGTCGGGTTCAGTATCACTGACCCATCGCTGGCCTTCGGAAAATACGTGCATGAGCTAACAGTCGCTGAGGTATACGCTAGTTTAACGTTATCCGGCGGAGGCTGCGAGTTACTTTGCGGTATTCGGTGATTGGCAGTACTGGCTTGTCGCTCATGGATTCAGGCGCGCCCGCGGACTCCGGCTTGCGCAGGCCAATGAGTGATGGCTTGGCGTGTGAAAACGGGGAGTGCCACCTGCCATAGAGCTATACACCGCAAAGCAATAACTTTCAAAACAATCATCCAGACGGCAATGGTTCAGAGGGCAATAATGCAGAGATCGACACCCGAACAAATACCGCCGGTGAATGAGCGTCAGCGCGTGCCAATCGAAACCCGGTAGATAAAGATCGGACGACAATCGATAGGCCGACAACGATAGGCCAGTAACGATAGGCCAGTAACGATTACGGATCTGGCGAAAAAGTGAGTGGGTCGTCTGTCAGACGTTCTGTCCGGATGTGGCTGGGTTGGTGCGTCGCCCGCCAGCTGCGCCAAATAGCCAACTTCTTAGCCACGCAATGGTGGGTTCGACAATTTCGAGCTGTGCAAACACTTCGGCGGCACTGCCGGTAAAGACTTCGGTGCGATCCAGATGCCTTGGTGAAAAGCGGTCATTGTTATTACCTACTGTCATCACCGGCGAATAGCCCAGCAGGCAAATTCGTTGGGTCGCGGGCGAATCAAAATACCCAAACGGATACGCAAACGAGTGGCTGTTTAACAGGGGTTGAATATCAGATGCGTCCAGTTGTTCCTGTAGCTCGGTTCGAGTGCAGTTACGCAGGTTGTAGTGGTCACGCGTGTGAAAACCAAAATCAATACCGGTGGATTGCATCGCAGGTATATCGTCGGCGTCAATATACAGCTGCTCGTGATCGATCGGTGGGGTTGATTCACGCAACCGGCGTAACAGCGCATTGATGTCGGTAACAGAAAAGTTATTCTGTACATGACCGATCACTGTATTCCGCAGCGACTCACAATGCTCGGGGTCATCGGGGTTCAGTGCCGAATCTGCCATCACCTCAGTGAGGTGTTGATCGAGAGACGGAAACTCATGAGCGACCTGTAACGCTGCTGCCGGGTGCATGACGAGGGCGTAGTTGAGTTCGTTGACCCAGACCAGTTTGTTTTTGGTTGCGCGGGTGATGGTATAGATGCACGCTGGTAATTGCAGTTCGTTGAGCAGCGGCTGTGCATTTTCACGAACCGACTCATAACCGTCATCAAACGTAATGACCAGTGCTTTCTCCGGAATGTCTTTCTGGATCAGGTCGTTGACTGAAACAACGTTGTAGTGCTTTTTGAAATAGCTGAGGTTACGCCGAAAATCATCTGGCGATACCGTAACACCGAGTCCTTTGGTGTAGGGAGTTTCGTGTGTTGCAATATCGTGGTACAACAACGCGCGAATACGGCCTTTTGTCATTTGAATAACAAAACGCGCAAGCCCGGCATGATACAACGCGATACCCAGCAGTCGTAGCAAGCTACGCGCTGGATTATCAGGTTTTTGTTGTGGTTGTTTCATGATGCCGTTTTTGCCCAGTCCTTCAGTGTCTCTATGACTTTTTTTTCAGCTGCTACCGTGCGGTGTATCCATCTGAACTCACGTCCGAGATTTAAATCTTGTGGGTGTAACGTTAATGTCCCATCAAGGGCCTGTTGCACAGCGTTAATATAAAGCTCGGTTCCTGTTCGAACACCTTTACCAAAAATGGCAGCTTCATCATCGCCACGGCTGTATTCAACCAAGCCAGTGTAGGCGATATCACCACCGTCTACTGTTGGTGTCAGTTCATGAACGGTCACACCAAGCTTGTCTACCTGATTGTAGTACACGGGCCAGAATAACGTACTGTCCCCTCGATACCACGGTGATAATCCGGTGTGCATGTTGAGCGTAATGAGGCGTGCCTGTTCAACAACCTGTTCGCGGATAATGGCTGTGCCGTAGACCACAATCACGTCTGGTGCAAGTTTTTTGAGTAAATCAATGCAGTCCGGTGCATTGTGACCGGACACAGCGTGGACCCGTGATCCGCCCGGCACTGTGGTCGGCGCGTCCGCGGGAAATAAATGCTTTTCAAGGTTTGCCAATGGCGCTTCGGCTTGTCGGTTGTACAACAATCGACGGATGCGCTCGATGTACTGTCCCCGTTTTATCTGACGTTGAATTTTCTGTTTAACGGAGTAGCGCACCGGGTTTGTGGTGATGATGCCAGTCACGCGATCGCCAAAGTGCTCAATGAACTGTTGCACCAGATAACGGTGCTCTGGGTTGGCGTCAGTGCTGGTGCCGCCGACCATAATGACAATACTCATAGTGTTAGTCTCGGACCCATGGATCAGGTGGCAGGGTTCATCACAGGCGTTGCTGCGAGCCGTGTTTTGAACTGTCTGCTCACCAAACGAATGGCGCGCACCATGATATAAATTTCGGTCATCAAGATGCCGACAATGGTGTATTCGATGGGGTAATAAAACAGTAGCAGAATAACCAGCGTCAGGCTGATAGCAGCGCCATACACGGTGAGCATAGCCAATGGTTTGAATTCTTTCATGGCCTGCAGTGCAATGTAGGGCCCGTTCTGAAAGGCCCCCAACAATGTTATGGCCGCCCATAACATGACAATGGTCTTCATCGGGGAATCAGCATATTGATCTGCGTACAGTTTGCTTTCGATGAGTGGCCACAGAACCCAGACCGAGGTAATCAATGCGACCACGGCACAGGCTGAGATCAGACTCACTGCAAGCATCTGCCGATACGCGTTGGCAGCATTTAAATTGGCAATAGCCCGTGACATTTCGGGTTTCACTACATTTTGAATCGTTGTAAAAATGACACGTATCGGACCAAAAATAACAAAGCCTGCTGCCAGCGGCGCATACGCGGCAGGGCCCTTCACCGCGGATACGACAATGCTGTGGGCCTGCGATACAACAACGGTAGTGATCGCACCGATGAGCGCCCAGCGGGATTGTTCCCAGATAGAGCGATACTCAGTCAACGCTGTGCTGATGCGTATCAGGCTCAGTGAGTGTGGAATGCGTGACAACTCAACAGCACTGGCCAACAAATTACCCACGCTAAGCAACGTTAATACATGGACGACGGTCAGCGTGGTGTCGCTGAGCAATAAGGCAGTGAGTACTGCACCACCTACGACAACATATAAAATGTCACCGAACAGCACAGTAATAACGTCGAATCGCGAATAGCCGAAATTACGGCTGTATTGTCTGGCCAGATAGGTGACAACAAACAACAGCGAAACACCGGTTGTCTTGACGTCAAAAAAACCGAGACCATTGGTCAGTACACTCAATATCCCAAACGCCAACGCAGCACCAAGTACAACAAACATCAGTGTGGTTAACGTTGACTCAATGGATCGTCTCTGAGAGTCGGTGGCAGCTGAGGGTGCGTACACGCATAACGGTGTCGTGAACAGTGCATTGATGATTGCCGTGGCCATGATGGCAATGACAAACGTCAATGCATAGATGCCAAAATCACCGACTGACAGCAGTTTGACCAACAGCAGATTCAGTACAAAATGAAAGCCGCTAACCAGCCCCTGGGACAAGGTGGCCGAGAAGTAACGGGGCACGGCTGACAGCTGCCGTCGCCCGGTAGGCGCGGGTTCCGGTGAATACGGCTTTGGATCTTCTGCTGAAGCCATGGGTATCTGGTGCCGGTTGTTCAGGTTTAGAGAGGAGTGTCGGTCAGTGAACTGTCACGGAGCCATGGGCTGCGCGTGGTAGAAGCATAGTCCACAAAGTTCTGTTCGACCGACAGGATCAGTTAAACTGCCACGCAATATTCTGACCAGTTGAGGCTGAAAAACACGCATGCATACGCTAGTGGTTAACTGTGGCTCGTCCAGTCTGAAATATGCGATCTTCGACACGCAAACCGAGCAAAGCCTGCTGACCGGAAAGGTCGAACGGTTAGGGCAATCCGGTGATGAAAAACAGCGCACCCATCAGGTGGCGGTAGCCGAAATGCTGGCCGATATCGGGCAACGTGGCGCTGAATTTGACCTGTCCAGTGTGGGACATCGAGTCGTCCATGGCGGCACCCGATACAACACTGCCGTCATTATTGATGAGGCGGTGTGTGCGGAGATTCAGGCGCGCATTCCGGATGCACCTATGCACAACCCGTATGCGCTGGCCGCTATTCAGGCGGCGATGACAGCGCTGCCGGATATACCGCATGTGGCGGTTTTTGATACCGCCTTTCATGCCGACATGCCCCGACGGGCCCGCACCTATGCGATTGATTACGATGTCGCGCAACAGCATGGTATTCGCCGGTTTGGTTTTCATGGTATCTCGCATGCCTACGTGGCCGATAAAGCTGCCGGTTTTCTACAGCGTCCGCTCAAAGACTTGCGTTTGATCACCCTGCATTTGGGCAATGGGGCGTCTGCGTGTGCGGTCGAATACGGACACTCGGTCGAAACCAGCATGGGTAACACGCCACTCGAAGGTCTGGTCATGGGGTCTCGCTCCGGAGACGTCGATGCCGGTGTGCTGTTAACGCTACTGCGAAGTGGCGACTTCGATGTTGAGCAGCTCGATGACCTGCTGAATCAGCACAGTGGACTCGCCGGTCTGTCAGGCCTTGGCAACGATTTACGTGAAATAGAGGATCAGGCCGCCAGTGGAAACGATCGGGCCAGACTGGCCATTAATGTGTTTGCCCATCGCGCCCGAAAGTATATTGGTGCGTATGCAGCCGCGATGGGTGGCGTGGATGCAGTTGTGTTTACCGGCGGTATTGGCGAGAACAGTGCGACCATGCGTCGTCGTATTTTGCAACGTCTTGAGTTTTTGGGACTGGTCATAGACGAAGACCGCAATCAGGATGCCTTGGTCGCTGCGGATCAGGACTATGCGTTACTGACGTCCAAGCGTTCTCGCGTGGAGGCCATTGTGGTTAAAACCAACGAGGAACTGATGATTGCCCGCGAATGCGCAACGCTGGTGGGCAGCCTGCACAAGGACACAGCACAGGCACTGGCTAACGCGTCGATCCCCATTGCTGTCAGCGGAAGGCATGCGCACTTGACCGCCGAGACGTTTGCGCAGCTGTTTGGTCCAGATGCAACACTGACTCACCACAAAGACCTGTCGCAACCCGGACAATTTGCCGCACAAGAAAAGATAGATCTGATCGGACCTCGCAGCACCATCACTGGCGTGCGTATCCTTGGGCCACTGCGCTCGGTGGATCAAATTGAAATCTCCCGCTCCGACGAATTTAAGCTGGGCATCGACGCACCTGTGCGTGACTCGGGGCAGGTTGCCGGGTCAGCACCCGTGACGGTCAAGGGGCCCCACGCCACAGTGCAGTTGGCGGAAGGACTGATATGCGCCCGCAGGCATGTGCATATGCATCCCGATGACGCGACAAGGTTTCAGGTACAGGACCGGCAGGAGGTTGCCATTGCCGTGCGTGGCGGCGCTCGTGACCTTGTGTTTGGTGATGTTCTGATACGGGTTAAAGAGTCGTATAAGCTGGAAATGCACATCGATACCGATGAGGCGAATGCGGCAGAGCTGGGCAGTGTAGCGACCGGCTCCTCTGGCGAACTCATTTATACCGATGTTGATGATGCCTATGCAGAACTCACGAACCCGGCCCAACGGGTCAAACACAACGACTGACTATGAGCAGTAAAGCGGCACACAAGATTGGCATCGTTTGGTTTCGACAAGACCTGAGGCTCTCGGATAATCCGGCACTGAAAGCCGCCATAGCCGAGTGTGAGCAGGTGGTGCCGGTGTTCATTGATGATCCGACTGACGGCACCATATCCTCGATTGGCGAGGCCAGCCGTGCCTGGCTGCATCATGCACTGGCGTCGCTGGCGCAGTCACTCGAAGAGCATGACAACGAGCTGCTGATACGTCAGGGCGATCCGTTGACTGAGCTTGAGGCACTGTTAGCGGATACCGCTGCCACTGCCGTATATTGGAACCGTGCTTACGACCCCGCCACCAAAACCCGTGACAGCGCGATAAAATCTGTGTTGAGCGAAAGTGTTCAGGTCATCAGTTGTAACGGACTGTTGCTCGTTGAACCATGGCATCTGGCCAAGGGTGACGGGTCACCGTATCGGGTGTTCACGCCGTTTTGGCGGCGACTGTTGGCGATGTTGTCCGAGCAAGACCTCAAGCCGCTTGCCGCACCTCGCAAAGGCACGCTTGAGCGTCGCGCAAAAGTCACGGCTAAGCTGGCTATCGCAGACCTTGGTTTGTTGCCTGAAAGAGACTGGGGCGAGTCGATGATGTCGTATTGGGCGCCGGGCGAAAAAGCAGCTGCCAAGCAGCTAAGCCGCTTTTTGAAACAACAGGTAACCGACTACGACGAACAACGCGACATCCCCTCGGTGGAGGGGACATCACGTCTGTCGCCATCGCTTCACACCGGTGAAATCAGTGCGCGGCAGGTGATGTTTGCTATTCAGTCTACCGGCGCCGATATCACCGAGAAAGGTACCGGTATAGAGGCCTATGCGCGGGAAATTGGCTGGCGTGAATTTGCCACACACCTGATTTATCACTTTCCGGATACCGTTAGCGAGCCACTCGACAGTCGGTTTAGTCGCTTTCCGTGGGCACCGGATAACAAGACTACCCGAGACAAATTACAGCGTTGGCAGCGAGGCATGACCGGTGTTCCGATCGTTGATGCCGGTATGCGTGAGCTCTACGCCACTGGCTGGATGCACAATCGGGTTCGAATGGTCGTCGCGTCATATTTGGTGAAAAACCTGTTGATACCCTGGCAGCGGGGAGAGGCATGGTTTAGACACACCCTGGTAGATGCTGATGTTGCCAGTAATGTTATGGGCTGGCAGTGGGCGGCTGGCAGTGGTGCTGATGCAGCTCCGTTTTTTCGAATCTTTAACCCGGTATTGCAGGGTGAAAAATTTGATAAGGCCGGGGAGTATGTCAGGCATTGGGTGCCTGAGCTCGACAGCGTGCCGAACCGGTTCATACACAAACCCTGGGAGTTGCCAAAATCCGATCAACCGGCCGATTATCCGTCTCCACTGGTTGACCTTAAGGCCTCCAGAGAAGAGGCGCTGGCCGCGTTTTCAACCATAAAATTACCGCAGCAGCAGTAGCGCACGAGGCGAATCATTCATTAAATTGCTGGAACCTAAACTGCGCAGCGGGCGTCACAGGCTAATCGATACACCATTCCAGCCAGAGGAAAGTATTCATGCCCAGTCATCCCGTGCCCGTTCGTCTGCTGTCTTTATCAGCCCTGCTATTGAGTCTGTCTGCGTTGGCATTGCCTGCGCGGGCGGCCAACGTGGTGGAGCTGTTTACATCGCATGGTTGTTCATCCTGCCCGCCTGCAGATGCTGTCCTTGAGCAATTAATAAAAGAAGATCCCGACCTGGTTGCACTTGAGTTTCATGTTGATTACTGGAACGACCTGGTGCACGGCGCAGACGGCAGTTGGGTCGATCCGTTCTCCAAGCGAGAGTACACAGACCGACAGCGTTTGTACGAGGCGCGAAGACTGAAAGGGCGTACGGGTGTTTACACACCGCAGGTGGTCGTCAACGGATACTACGCCACGATTGGCTCACACGGTAACAGCATACGCACAGCGTTAGCCCGGGCGAAAGCGACCGAGTCGTCCATTGAGTTTGAAGCGCCGGCAGATACAACCGTTGGGTTGCAGGCATCGGTATCGAATGTGTCGGACGAAGTTGCAGACCTTGTGGCAGTTGAATTCGATAAAAAAAGGACAACACTGATTACCGCTGGTGAGAATCGTGATCTGGAGATCACCAACCACAATATAGTTCGCTCCATGAAAACCGTAGCGTCGCTGGCACCCGGCACGAGTCAGGTTTTTAAAGGTAACCAGCTGACACTGAATAAACCGACTGACGACACCGGTTGTGCGCTGTTGCTGCAATTGCGTGGCTCCGGACAGATTCTTGCGGCGGAGAACTGCCGTTAACGATGATGACATGCCCTGAAATACCGCGCTGTATTAGGGCAGATCATCGATCATACGGATGCTTATTCAGCTTGCTGAAAGCTGTTTAATAAGGCTAAAAGCTATCCCGCTTAAGTTAAATGAATGGCGTCGGATAGCCACAAATATAAACGGCGTTGGTCACTAACCAACGCCAAGAATCCCGCGCACGCTGCCCTTTTTGTAAGACCAGACAACCCACCCAGACAACCCACCCAGACACGAAGTACTCCTGCGTTGCCGACCCGCTCGGACGGCAAACCTCTGCAACCGTTAACGAACGTTCACCTGTTAACAGCCTATCGAACTGGCCATACCGCCCCAAACATTTGCATTACGTAACATTGTCCTGCCTGAGTTTTTTTCAGATCTGCCGCTAGCACTTTTAAGCAGCGGCGGGTAGGCGTGAGTTATACCCGCGTTTTTTAACCGAATCAGTATTGTTTTATCCACGGAGAAACAAGATATGCACTCATCAGTGTTTAATCAGGTAATACGGGGCATGGCAGTGGCTGGCATCGTTGTGTCTTTAGCGGCATGCAGCAGCCCACCCAAGCCAAAAGCCGAGCTTGCATTATCAGCTAACGCGCTTGAAACCGCAGAGCAGGCTGGAGCGCGAGAGTATGCACCCGTGGAACTTCGCCGAGCGCGAGAATTGAATCAGGCGGCACTCGCCGCAGTACAGAAAGAAAAAATGTCTTCTGCAAAGCTGTTGGCCGAGAGAGCAGTAGCCGACGCAGAACTGGCGCGAGCGATTGCCAATGCCGAGAAGTCACAACAGGCGCTCAAAGAGCTGCAGGATGGTATCGAGCTAATGCGAACCGAAATTCAACGCGTGCAGGTCAACTAAACCTGAACCACCTGATCTGAGCACCGGAGATAACAATCATGATGCAATTTATACAGAACCAAACCACCGGACACACCAGTCCGAATCGTAAAGCGACCCTAACACTGGCACTGACAGCGGTGCTGATGACAGCGTGTGCAGGTGCGCCGAAGCAACTCGAATCACTCGATGCCGCCAATGCGTCATACAGCAGTGCCAATGAAGATCCTGTGATTGCAAAGCATGCGGCATTGGAACTCGACAGCGCCAGAGAATCCCTTGATTTGGCGAACTCAGTACACCGTAAGGGCAAACGTCCCAAGCTTGCCGATCACTATGCCTATGTCACCAGTAAGCGTGTAGAGGTAGCACGACAGCGTGCCTTGCAACTGCAGGCTGACGAGCAAATCGAGCTGATGAAAGTAGAACGTCAGAAGGTTCAGTTGGAAGCACGTGCAGAGGAAATTGAACTGGCCAAACGCGAAACTGTTGCGTTACAACAGCAGCTGCGCGACATGCAGGCGGAGCACACCGAACGTGGACTCGTCATGACCCTTGGTGATGTGCTGTTTGAAACCGGTGCCGCAAACCTGGCCCCCGGATCTGCTGCCAGTATTTCACGCATCGGCGACTTTATGCGTCAGTATAAAAACCGGACTGCCCGTATCGAAGGTCACACCGATAGCATGGGTAACGAAGACACTAACTATGACTTGTCGGTATCGCGTGCCAATTCCATTCGAACCGCGTTAATCCAAAACGGTATCGAGCCTGCTCGAATCTCGACGGTAGGCTTTGGTGAATCCCGACCGGTTGCAACCAATAACACCAGCGATGGTCGCCGACAGAATCGTCGGGTTGAAATCGTGTTCGGTGGTGATTCTGCTCAGGTTGCCGACTCAGGTCAGTAACACGCTGCACTTGCGAGCTTCTCTGATCATGCTGATCGGAGAAGCTCACAACCCAACACCAGTACAACACATTGGCCGGATCGCGGGATAACACCCGCATCTGGCCTTTGTCATGAATGACACCCCAGCGCTGACCGCATATGCGCTAAAATCTGTGATCGAATTCAGGTTTTGGCTTATGCGTTCACAACACTACCCCGGCGATCCAACGCCCCTCCGACGCAACCCCATCCGGTCGCACAGCCGCCGATTGCGTGTAACGGTCACCGTGCAGCTTGTTGCTCTACTGTGGCTCAGCCTCACTGGCGGCGCGATTACCCACGCTGCATCGGTCCCGGCCCTCCCGCTGTACGCTGATTTCCAGTACACGCTCGGTGGCGTGAAACACTCTGATATCAATTTTAATCCGGGCTTTGGCACGTTGGGCGTCGGCGCATGGATTCGGCCGGGTATCGGTATTGAGGGATTTATCGACCAAGGGACCTCGTCGAGCCGGGAAGGTAATTTTGATTTGCAACTCGAGCAGGCCAGCGGTGTGAACCTCAGGTTTCAGTCGCCGACAACCGACGGTGGCGTGTTCTCTTATGTGTTGCTGGGTATGGTCAGCGTCGATGTGATTCAGGACGAATCCGATGAGCGTGGGCAGCGTCGGGTGAGACAGGGTTTCGAAGGTGTCCGCATCAGTGTCGGATTCGGTATTGAGTTTCGAAGGCTCGAGGCGTTATCGCTGACCGGTGAATACCGCTACTATGCGGTCGATGAGGATATCCAGATTGACGGGATCAGTGTGGGTCTTCGCTGGGGGATCAACTGATGTTAAATCACAGACTGGCAGCGGTATTCATGATCCGTGTGAAATCGATGGTTGTGTGGCTGGCAATGGCAACACTGCTGGTCGGTTGCTCGGGTGATCCGACCTCACTCGAAGAAGCCGTCGAAGCCAGCGATGCCGGTTTGGTGTCGCTCGCCATTGTGCCGCCAGCGCGATTCGGCACCTCTGCCATTACGGTGAATGCCGGGCAGCAAATTCAATATCGTTTCAGTGGTACGGGCCTGCAGGGACAACCGCTGGCGCTGTCCACGACCGACCGCCGTTGGAGTGTGTCTGATAATTCGGTAGCGAGAATCTCGTCAGGCGGACTGCTGACAGCGTTAAATGACGGTGTTGTCTCGGTGAATCTGCGCGTGGGCGGTGTTGCTGCGGCTCCCTCTACGTTATCGGTGTCAACCTCACAGTTGCAGAGCATCGATCAAATTGACGGCCCGTCGCAGTTGGTAGAGTGCAGTCGCTCCACACCGTACAGCGCAAGTGGCACCTTTGCCGATGGTTCGGTTCGGGCGCTCGATAGCGTGACATGGCGTGTCGATAGTACCGGGCAAGGGCGTATTCTTGAAGAGTCGTCACTGACGGCAACACTGGCGGCGTTAAGCCCGGGTATTATTTCGTTGAGTGCCACCAGTGATGACGTGACCGGCAGTATTGATATCGATGTCGTCGCTGGCCTCACCGGTTTGAGTATCGAGCCTGAAAACGCCGATGTTGAGCGTAGTGCCACACGACCACTGCTGGCTCGCGCCACCTACACCGACAACAGTTCAGCTGATGTAACCGGTGTGGTGACGTGGGGCACGACCGACAACGGGTCTATCGCGACGGTCAGTAATGCACTCGACTCAGCCGGAGAGCTAACGGGCGTGGCGGTCGGCACCACATCAGTGACTGCACGTTGCTCCGATGCCGAAGCGGCTTCCGCTATCAGAGTGCTGGTGCCTACCAACATCACCAGTCTTGAGGTGCTGCCTGACGACAGTCCTATCGTGATCAGTCTTGCTGGTGGCGAAGAGCAGATTCGAGTGTTTGCTATCTCTTCGCTGGGGTCGCGGGAAGAAAGAACCAACGATGCCACCTGGCGCGTTGAAAGCGGCACTGACGTCATTTCGGTGGACGGCTCTGGTTCCGAGCGAGGTGCGGTCACACCACTGACCACGGGTGTCGCAACACTCGAGATCAGCTTTGGCGGTGCCGAGACAACCGTGTCGATTCGGGTTGAATAGAGACGGGGTTGAATAGGGACAGGCGTTGAATAAAGACCGGGTGTGCCGCGACTTACAGATGGCGGTCGACCAGCTCCATGGCCCACGGTACTGCGTCGTCCTCCGGGGTTACCGTCTCCATCGCGTCGAGTTGTAGCGGCGCTTCCACCTGAATAGCGCCCGCTTCCTGCAGTGCGTTGTCGATACTCAGTCCGGCACCGCAGTAGGTGTCGCCATAAGAGCTGTCTCCCAGCGCGATGACTGCATATTTCAGAGTGGTAATGCGTGGCGGGGTGTCGACCAGCGCCGTATAAAAAGGGGCAATGTCATCAGGGAGCTCACCGGCGCCTGTCGTGGAAGTGCAGACCAACAGCAGATCCAGGGTATCTTCTTCGAGATCATTCACAGAAGGTTCTTCCCAGACCGATACGGTGTGATCCAGATTCTCCAGTGCACTCTGAATTTCATCGGCGACAAGTTGCGCGCCGCCATAGACGGTGCCGGTAATAATAGCGATATTGGCCACGGGTTTGTCCTGCGCGAAACGCGCGAGGGTACCAAAAGCCATGCCAGTGTTCAAAAGCTTCTGCGTTACCGGACCGAAGTATGCTTGATACTGCCTCTCTACACCCTATAATTCGTGAGTTTTTGAACGTTTTGCCGGACACCTCATCATCATGAACGCGTTTAATGCAGTCTCTGGTCTCGGACAGTCGCTGGCCGGATGCATTATCGGCCAAAGTGGCCTGATCAATCGGATTCTCATTGCTTTGTTAACCGACGGACACCTGTTGGTTGAGGGCGCCCCGGGTCTTGCCAAAACCCGGGCGATCAAAGAACTGTCAGAACGGCTCGAAGGTGAGTACCAGCGTATTCAGTTCACGCCGGATATGCTGCCGGCTGATATCACCGGTACCGAAATTTACCGTCCCACCGATGGCTCGTTTAATTTCCAGCCAGGTCCTCTGTTTAATAACCTGATACTCGCAGATGAGATCAATCGTGCGCCAGCCAAAGTTCAGTCTGCACTGTTGGAGGCTATGGCAGAACAGCAAATTTCAGTTGGACAGAAAACCTATCCGCTTCCGCCCTTGTTTTTGGTCATGGCCACTCAAAATCCCATTGAGCAAGAGGGGACTTACCCGTTGCCCGAAGCACAACTCGATCGTTTTATGATGCACGTGGTGGTTGATTATCCCGACAGCACGCATGAAGCCGATATCTTGAGAATGGTGCGACAGGAGGCTGCTGATCGAGTGTCCGACAAGGGGCAGGGTAACTCCGGCGGCACACCCGTTTCGCCAGAGCAGACACTGAGCCTTGCACAACTCTTTGAGGCAAGACAGGACGTGTTGCGGGTGCACATGTCAGACGATGTTGAGCAATATTTGGTGCGGCTGACAACGATGACCCGAACCGCTGACCGTATTTCGCCTGATATGGCGCGCTGGGTTTCGTTTGGTGTGAGCCCACGCGGCACAATAGCGCTCGATGCTGCATCACGTGCGCACGCCTGGTTAGCCGGGCGCGACTATGTCTCACCGGATGACATCCAGGCGGTGATACATGATGTTCTGAGGCACCGTTTGTTGTTGTCGTATGAAGCTGAAGCTGATCAAGTCACAGCAGACACTGTCATCGATCAACTGCTGCGCCATGTTGGAGTACCGTGACGGCTGTGGCCAGCGTTATGTCTGAACTTCACGTGCCGTTCTCGTCACCGGCCAGCACCAGTCTGTCGGAGTTGGCAACACTGCAACGTGTGGCTATGGCGGTGCAAAGTCGTGCGCGTAAACGGGTAGTCACACGATCACCCGGCGGCAGTGCTGCCAGAGTATTGGGGCGAGGGCTCGATTTTGCCGAAGTGCGTGAATATCGTCCCGGTGATGATGTCCGCATGATCGACTGGAATGTCACCGCCCGTACCGGATCTGCGCATACCAAATTATTTGTTGAAGAACGCGAGCGTCCGTGTCTGATCACCATCGATTATCGGGCCGGTATGCGGTTTGGTACCCGTGGCATGTACAAGTCAGTGCTTGCTGCACGACTTGGCGCTATTCTTGGCTGGTGTGCGGTTGCCAATAACGACAGAGTCGGTGGCGTCGTTAGCACCGACGACCGCATGCATGTTGCGAGGCCCCAGTCGGGTCGGCGCGGCTTGTTTGAATTGTTTCGTGGGCTCGATTTAGCGCAGCGTGCCGTACCCGGAACCACCACGACAGAAGAGATGAGGCAAGACTTGTTACGCCTGAAAAAGCTGGCCTCAAGCGGCAGTTCTATCTGTGTGATCAGCGATTTTGCAACGATGGGCGAGTCTGTCGAATCTATTTACAGCGCCATACTCGCCACATGTGATGTGACAGCCATCATGGTCAGTGACCCCGTGGAAGCGCAGTTACCGCCGCCCGGTGACTACGTGTTGTCCCACAGCGGCAGACGTCTCGCCATTTCCACCAACGATGATCGAACACGTGCGTTTTATGAAACGCGATTCGAACAGCGCAAAGAGTCACTGAAGCAATTTTTTAGCAGACGCGGGGGGCAGTTCGTCAGCGTTTCAACGCAGGATGACCTTATTACTTCAGCCACTCGTGTTCTGACCCTGTCGGCAGGTCATTAACCCAATGGCCGATCAGCAATCCGCAGTTAACACTCCGGCGCTCAATAATCCGGTGCTCAATAACACGGTGCTCAATAATCTGGCAACGGATGATCCTGAGCGTGCGCAGTTGCTGAGTCAACTTCACGATATCGAACTGCCGGCCAGTGCTGGACTGCAGATCGCACCGATCGTCTGGATTCTGCTGCTTTTGGTGTTAGTGGCGTTATGGTTTCTATGGGAGCGAGCGCAACCGGAGTCGTCGCGTCCACGACAGTGGCGACCGACTGCGCGGCAGGAGCTGCAGCGCATCAACAACGCATTGGCACAGCACCAACTCGCCAACGTGGTGCCGGACTGCTCGCGTCTCGCAAGACAAGTGGCGCTCAGTGTTCGTCCGCGAGAGCAGGTAGCCTCATTAACCGGATACACGTGGCTAACCTTGCTCGATACACTCAGTGATTCAACCGACTTTACCCGTGGCCCCGGACAAATACTGGCAGTTGGACCCTACTGTCGACATCACACTGTGGATCAAACTGCGCTGAATGAATTAATGCAATGCATGGAACGCCTCGTTGAAAACGCTGAGGACGAGCCTCCACCGCAAACCGAGACTGGTGTGGCGGCATGACGTTATCCGGTTTTCAGCTTGCCTACCCCTGGTGGTTGCTGATTGTGCCACTGCCGCTGGTCGTGTATTTGTTTTTTCGTCCTGTGACGCTGGCGGCAAGGTCTGCATTGCGAGTGCCGTCGTTTACCGAATTCGAAGCGTTCGAAAACAGTCGTAAACGTGGCCGTATGAGTGTGTTGCTGCCAGTGGCAGGCTTGATTTGGTTGTTGTTGAATTTGGCTATTGCGAGGCCACAGTGGTTGGGTGATCCGATCAGCACAGCAATCAGCGGACGCGACCTTATGTTGGCGGTCGATATTTCGGGCAGTATGCGCGAGACTGATCTCTATGCCGGTAATCGACAGTTTTCGCGCATGGATGTTGTCCGTGAGTTAGGACGCGAATTTATCAACCGTCGAGACGGTGATCGTATTGGTTTGATCATGTTCGGCTCCAGTGCTTATGTACAGACGCCGCTGACGTTTGATCACCGGACTGTGCAGCATTTTTTGGGTGAAGCAGAGGTTGGACTTGCCGGACGCGCGACTGCGATTGGTGATGCCATTGGGTTGGGCATTAAACGGCTTCGGGATCGACCGGCAGAGAGTCGCGTATTGATATTGATCACCGATGGCGCCAACTCGGCCGGTGTTGTGGAACCTCTCGATGCTGCGCGGGTCGCAGCTTCAAGCGACATCCGCATCCATACTATTGGGGTGGGCTCTGAGGGGGCTGGCGTAGCAGGCTTTGGTTTTCGGGTGCAACGTAGCGAACTCGATGAGGAGACGCTGCAGGGTATCGCAACCACGACAGGCGGTCGTTACTTCCGTGCACGTAACGTTGCTGAGCTTGAAGACATATACACCATCATCGATTCGTTGGAGCCGGTAGACAATGAAGAAAATTCCTACCGTCCCCTAAAAGAGTTGTTTCCATGGCCCTTGGGCAGTGCGTTGGTGTTAAGTGTGTTAGTGGCCATTGTGTATTGTCGGAGAGGTCATGCCTGATTGGGTAAGGCCTGCCTGGCTATTGGCGTTGATACCGCTGGTGCTGTTACTGATCTGGATCGTGCGGACGCGGCTGAGTGTGGTGCAGTGGGAGCAGGTGGTAGACGAGGCATTATTACCCTACGTCATCGAGGCCGGCTCTGGCGGTGCAAGACGTTGGCCCCTGGTGTTATTGGGTGTGTGCTGGTTGGTGGTGGTTATTGTGTTGGCAGGTCCGGTTTGGACACGCGAAGAGATGCCTTTGTATAAAAGTCAGTCTGCAATGATTGTGGTGCTTGATCTGTCACAGTCGATGAATGCCGATGACATTGAGCCTGATCGGTTAACCCGTGCGCGCTTTAAAGTCTCCGATTTACTGGATCGCGCCGAGGGGCAACAGACTGGCTTGGTGGTATTCAGTGAAGCACCGTATGTCATTAGCCCTCTAACCGACGATATGGCGACACTCAAAGCTTTTCTGCCGGCACTCGATACAGCAGTGGTGCCGGTGCAAGGCAGTCAGTTGGCCCCTGCGTTACGGCGCGCCGGGCAACTCTTAACTCAGGCCGATGTAATTGGCGGTGCCGTGGTTGTATTAACCGATGCGCGGGGTGATGACGCGGCTATTGATGCCGCCAAAGAGCTGAACGAGGCAGGACACAGGTTATACATACTGGGCGTTGGCACGTTGGGCGGCAGTCCGGTGCGTGGCGAGGACGGCGGTTTTTTGCAAGATAACAATGGCAATATTGTTGTGGCATCACTGGATCGCGATTCGTTATCGAACGTGGCGACTGCCGGAGGTGGTTTTTACAGTGATGTCAGTCCTGTCGATGATGATCTTGATGCGATTAAAGCTGCGTTTGCTAACAGTGGTGCTTTTGACGACACTGACGACAGTTATCGTGCGACCACCAGTCACTGGATTGAATACGCACCATGGGCGTTGTTGGTGGTGGCAGCCAGTGGCCTGTTAGCGTTTCGTCGTGGTGTGCTGTCATGAAGCGGCGTTTATGGGCTGCAGTCAGCGGTGTGCTGCTGTTACTGGTGGCATCAGGCGCGAGCGCTTGGTCTTGGCGCGACCTGTTACAAACACCGGAGCAGCAAGCGCGCTCTGATCTGAACGCAGAGCGTTATGAGGCGCTGGCGAACAACCCGCAGCTGCCACAGTGGCAGGCAGTCGGGCAGTACCGACAGGGCGATTATGCAAAGGCGGCTGAGCAATTCGAGCAATTGGCAGCAAACTTTGACACCAAAGATTCGTTATCAGACGCCGAGCGGCAGGAGCTGCTGTCACTGCGGTACAACCAGGCAACTACGTTAACGCAAGCTGGTGAGTATCAGGCGGCGCTCACACATTACGATCAGGTGCTGGAGCTGGCGCCTGAGCATGAGTCGGCAATAAACAATCGTGCGATAACGCAAGCCTTACTCGAACAGCAACAGCAACAGCAACAGCAACAAAGCGATCAAAGTAGCGACGGCGAACAGGGGGAGTCCTCTGACGACGCGTCCGGCCAATCTCAGTCGGGCCCGGAGTCGGGGTCAGATGCAGATGCTCAGCAGAACAGTTCGAATGAGTCAGGTGCAGAAGATGGCTCAGAGCAGGCGTCTGACGCGGACACGCAGCCGGGGCAGGATGGCGCCGGGAACACCGAACAGACGCCCGATTTCGCCGAGATGATGGAAGGCGAAGATGCACAAAATGCAGATGGTTCAGAACCATTGGCACAGGAACAGCAGCGTCCGGCAGAAGACAATGCAGGCGCTGCGGATGTCATCACAGTCGGCGAGGGCGATGTGTCTGAAGATCAACAAGCCACTGAGCAGTGGTTAAGACAAATAGAGGATGATCCGAGTGGGCTCCTGAGGCGCAAGTTGCAGCGCAGTCACATGACCGATCATCCGACTGTACGTGATAGTGTCACACCCTGGTAATCCTGTATGTATAGACATAACACGGCTATTAAAATCAGTAACATCACCAAAACAGCACAGACGGTCAGCCTACGCATGGTCAGGTGGTGGTTGTGGTCAGTGCTGCTGTGTGTGTTGCTGATGCCACGAGCTTGGGCCGAGGTAACTGCGCGGGTTGACAGCACCCGCATCACGATTGATGAGTCTCTCAATTTACAACTCGAATCGACCGTTGCGGATGGCTCGCCTGATTTCAGTGGCCTGCAACTGGACTTCTCCATTTTGGGAACATCCACGCAATCGCAGACGCAAATAACGAACGGGCGTATGCAGCAGTCGCGCACCTGGAACCTCGAGCTGTTGCCAAGACGCGTTGGTCAGTTGGTGATACCCGTGATTGAGGTTGGCGGTGAGCGTTCAGAGGCGATCACCATTGAGGTCATGAATGCTCGCGAACTCAAACCCGGTGACGACATCGGTGATTATCATGTGGATGTTCAGGTCGACAATCGGTCTCCTTACGTTCAGTCACAAGTACTGTATACAATTCGTGTTTATCATACCGAACGCCTGCTCGAAGGGAGTCTTGGCTCTCCATCCTCTGACAGTGTCATCGTCGAGCAGTTAGGGGAAGATCAACTGATGCGAGCGACACGTAACGGTCGTCAGTATCGTGTGCTCGAACGAAAACTGGCTGTGTTTCCGCAGAAAAGCGGAGAGCTTACCTTGCCGGGTGTGTTGCTCGACGCCAGTGTCGCCGCAGACGGGACACGTGTGCAGGGCTTTTTTACCCCCACCACCAAAGTACGCCGCCGCTCGGCCCCGTTAACACTCGATGTTCAACCCAAGCCTGTCGGCAGTGGCTGGTGGCTGCCTGCCCGCGCCGTGTCGATAGAATCGACCGGTGGTGATACCGCCGACAATAGTCTGCGTGTGGGGGAGTCATTCACGCGAACCATTCGGCTCTCAGCGACCGGGGTCAACGGTGCACAGTTGCCAGTGATCACGTTACCCGACAGCGATCTTTATCGCATCTACGCCGATCAGCCGCAGATCAATCAATCGGTTGAAACAGGCGGTTTGGGTGCCGAGCGAATAGAAAAATGGGCCGTCGTCGCGCAGTCGCCCGGTCAGTTGACATTGCCTGAAATCAGAGTGCCTTGGTTTAATGTGGTCACCGGTGAGCAAGAGGTCGCAAGTTTGCCGGCCGAAACGCTGACGATTCTGCCAGCGGCTACCGAAACGACAGCGCCTCAAGCCGAAAACACGGCAGCGGCGAACAACATTAGCGAAACAACAGCGTTATCAAACGAGGCTGCCCCACTAAGCAACAGCACAGTGGCTGCGTCCGATTCGGTGTCCGCCAATGCAGAGGCCGCCACCACCGAAGTTACCGATACCGCTGACACGACAACACAGGCAACCGGCAACAGTGTTATTGAGGGATTCAGTGCGGGAGTTGCCCGAGGATGGCAGATTGCCGCCGTGGCGCTGGGCTTTTTATGGCTGGCAACCCTGGCCGTGTTATTTCGGTTGCTGAGGCGCTGGTCGCCACATGGTGGCGACACACCGGCGGGCAACGGTTGGCCCAATACCCGACACGGGCACAGACGCGGTGGCAAACACGGGGCGGGGCGCTGGTCAATTTTTTCGCGAAGGACCGCTGATCTTGACGCTATCCGGCGCGCGTCAGATCAACAGGATGCAGTTGCATTAGCACGTGCTGTGGTGGCATTTGGTGCAGAGCAATGGCCGGATCAGCACCGCCACAGTGTGTTGGGGGTCGCGGCTGCGATCGACGACCCGGCGTTAACGCCAGAGCTGACACGATTGGATCAGGCCGCCTATTCAATAACCCGCAAGCAGCGTGCTGCAGTGAACAACACGAACGACAACGCAGACCCGTCGGCAATCGATTTTGCGAAAATTCACAGTAGATTTAAGCGCTACATCAAAGCGCACCCGCTGCCCGTATCGGATCGCGGCACCGGGCTTGCAACGGGTTCGTCAAACACGGCAGTGTCTGCCAACCACGCGGCAGACAACCACAATACCGACTCAAGCCCGGATGCACCCTTGGCAGGTGATGCGTTACCTCGGTTGTAGGCCGATTGAGTCAGAGCGCTACGGCACGTCCGTTTACGTGAACACGACCTGTCTGTACACTAAAACGATGGGTTGGTAAGTCAGCGGTCAAAACTGCCCACGACACCCCACTATATTATCTGCGTCTCTGCTGAGGCGCCCACGGAGATTTTGCATGCCCCCAAACGCAACTACGTACCCGCATTCACACGTGCATTGGCGGGTCGAATACGATGCCAGCGACATTCTGTGGGCGTATTGTGACCGTGACGGCGAGAGTGCCAATTCGCTAAGCGAGGCTGTGCTGCTGGAACTGGGCGACATTATTGAGTTTGCCGAGAAAACACCGTCATTGGCGGGTCTCGTCATTTTATCGGCGAAAAAATCAGGCTTTATTGTCGGAGCCGATATTCGCGAGTTCGATCATTACCAGTCTGCCGACGATGTCACCGACCGCATTCGGGAAGGGCATGCATTATTGTTACGGCTCGAGAACCTGCCGTGCCACACGGTAGCCGCGATCCACGGATTTTGTCTGGGTGGCGGACTTGAACTGGCGCTGGCCTGTGATTACATCGTTGCGATGAACACAGACGCCACCCGCGTCGGATTGCCCGAAGTAAAGTTGGGTATCTATCCGGGGCTTGGTGGCACGGTTCGCCTGACGGAACGGCTCGGTGGTATGAAAGCCATGCAGTTAATGTTGACCGGCAAATTGTTGCGAGTCGGTGCGGCCAAAGGCATGGGGGTCGTCGATGAGCTCGTTCAGGAAAGTGGCAGTTTGGTTTGGGCAGCCCGTCGTGCAGTACTCAAGCGACGCAAGAAAAAAAACCCGTCTCGCTCGGCCCAACTCACCAACCAGACAGTGGCCCGAAAAGCACTGGCCAGAGTCATGCGCAAGCAGACAGCGGCCAAGGCTAATCCCGATCATTATCCGGCACCGTTTGCACTCATTGATTTGTGGGAAAAACACCGTGACGATCGCCGGGAAATGTTCCGGCAGGAAGCTATTGGTGTCGGTAAGTTAATGGTTGGCACCACTGCACGCAATTTACGCCGCATCTTCTTTTTGACCGAGCGTATGAAAGGGTTGGGTAAAATGCCTGACATGAAAATACGCCGGGTACATGTGGTTGGTGCCGGTGTGATGGGTGGCGATATAGCCGCGTGGTGTGTTGTGCAGGGTATGGAAGTGACGCTGCAGGATCGCGAACTTAAATACAT
>CALDUO010000087.1 GCA_937923745.1 uncultured Granulosicoccaceae bacterium | reverse complement strand
GAATTTGGGTCACTGGCGCCACGAACGTCAGAAGCCGGGCAGTTGACGCTTAAGCTGTTCAATTGCCAGACTACCAACCAGTATCCAATCCGATCAGTCTGGCGTCGGCGCTACGCGCCTGGCGTCACCCATAACACCGAGCATGTCTTTTTGGCGCGACTGCCAGAGACACTGGCCATCACGCTCGCGGCAGCCGAACATACCGCCTTTGAATGGCTGGCTCCGAACGACGCGCTCGAGCGTCTGAGCTCTCCGACCAATCGAGCTGCCGTCACCCAATGGGTGTTGGGCCATGAACAGGGCCGATAAACCAAAAAGGTTGCCGGTTTACTGCCGGTTGAATGCGACCGGTGCAGGCCGTTGGTGATAAAATAAGGCATCAATGTGAGAGAGACGTATGGCTGGTCATAGTAAATGGGCAAATATTCAGCATCGTAAAGGCGCGCAGGATGCCAAGCGCGGAAAACTCTTTACCAAGCTGATTCGCGAAATTAACGTTGCTGCCAAAATGGGTGGTTCGGATACGGCATCCAACCCGAGGCTTCGGCTTGCGATCGACAAGGCGCTGGCAGGCAACATGTCAAAAGACACCATCGAGCGCGCCGTTAAAAAGGGCGCCGGTGAACTTGACGATGTACAGTACGAAGAGATTCGTTATGAAGGGTACGGCGTCAACGGTGTTGCGGTGATGGTTGAGACCATGACTGACAACCGCAATCGCACGGTCTCCGAAGTCAAACACGCGTTTAACAAATACGGCGGCAACATGGGCACCCAAGGCTCCGTTGCGTATCTGTTCGAAAAGCGTGGTTTTCTGAACTTTGAGGCAGGCACCGATGAAGACGCGTTAATGGAAGCGGCGCTCGATGCCGGTGCCGAAGACGTTGTCACCGACGACGATGGCTCCATTGAAGTGGTTACTACCGAAGACTCGTTTGTGGACGTCAAAGAGGCGCTGATCGGCGCAGACCTGAACCCTGCTCACAGTGAAGTGACTATGCGCGCGAGCACGGAGGTGGCGCTTGATGTCGAGCAGTCCGAGAAGCTGCTTAAATTTCTCGATGTCCTCGAAGATCTCGACGACGTTCAAAATGTCTTTCATAACGCAGAGATACCACCCGAAGCCTATGGCCAGGACGGCTAGTGCCAAAACTGCTGCGCATCCTTGGTATTGACCCCGGGTCGGTCATCACCGGATACGGTGTCGTAGACACGGATGGCATTCGCAGCTTTCGGGTAGCGCACGGTCATATCAAGGTTGTCGGCGACACATTTCCCGATCGGCTCGGCGTGATTTTTCGGGAAATCAGTCAACTGGTTGACCAGTGGGCGCCAGAAGAATCAGCCATTGAGCAGGTGTTTGTCAGTAACAACGCGATGTCAGCGCTCAAGCTAGGGCAGGCCAGAGGTGCTGCTATCAGTGCGTTGGTGACGCATGGCCTATCGGTCGCGGAATATACGCCTCGCAGTGTCAAACAAGCGGTCGTCGGCACTGGCGCTGCCGACAAAAAACAGATTCAGGTCATGGTAAAAACACTGCTCGGTCTTGATGGTGCGGTACAGGCGGATGCTGCTGATGGTTTGGCCATCGCCTTGTGTCATGCACATTCGCGCAACGCAGTCGTCGCGCCGCGTCGGCGGACGAGCCGTCGCTCCCTCAGGTTGTAACCAACAAATGACCAACGCACAACAGGGTACCCGAACATGATAGGCAGGCTCAGTGGTGTGCTCGTGGAGAAAAACCCGCCGGAGTTGGTAGTCGATACCGGTGGCGTTGGTTATGAGCTGGAAGCGCCGATGTCGACCTTCTACAATCTGCCACCGGTTGGACAGGACGTGGTGTTGCAGGTGCACATGGTCGTGCGTGACGATGCGCATTTGCTGTTTGGGTTTTTGACCAAGGCCGAGCGGGCACATTTTCGAACACTCATCAAAGTGTCGGGCGTCGGTGCCAAGGTAGCACTCGGCATTTTGTCCGGTATGAGCGTGACAGATTTCAGCGTGTGCGTGCAGCGCCGCGATGTTACTGCGCTGACGCGTATCCCCGGCATCGGTAAAAAAACAGCAGAACGTCTGGTGCTCGAACTCCAGGATAAATTGCCCGACACACTGACCCCTCAAGACGCCATGCCGGCGGGTGCTGGCGGGGACACGGCAGGGGCTGCCGTGGCTATGGACGCCAGATCACAGGCAATCGATGCGCTGGTGGCGCTGCAATACAAACCCACGGATGCCACGAAACTGGTCGACAGCACCGGGCTGCAAGACGCCAGTGTTGAGGATATTATCCGTGCGGCCCTTAAAAGTATTCACAGCACATGACAGAGCACGAGCGGCTGATAACCGGAGCCAATAAAGCCGGAGAGGATATTCAGGAGCGTGCCATGCGGCCACGAACGCTCGATGAGTATCGTGGCCAGGACGCTGTCGTCGAGCAAATGTCGCTCTTTATTGGTGCTGCGAAGCAACGCGCCGAAGCGCTTGATCATGTGCTGATTTTCGGGCCTCCCGGTCTTGGCAAAACGACGCTGGCCAATATTGTCGCCAACGAGCTCGATGTGAATATTCGGCACACTTCCGGACCGGTACTTGAGCGTCCGGGTGACATTGCTGCCATTTTGACTAATCTGGAGCCCAACGATGTGTTGTTCGTCGACGAGATCCACAGACTCAGTCCGATGGTTGAGGAAGTACTGTATCCGGCCATGGAAGACTATCAACTCGACATCATGATCGGTGAAGGCCCGGCCGCCCGGTCGATCAAGCTTGATTTGGCGCCGTTTACACTGGTCGGAGCAACAACACGCGCCGGATTACTGACGTCGCCCCTGCGCGACCGGTTCGGCATTGTGCAACGTCTTGAGTTCTACAACACCGATGCACTTGCGGGCATCGTCACCCGCTCCGCCGGTTTGCTCGGCAGTCGCATAGACGAGGCAGGCAGTCGTGAAATAGCACGGCGATCTCGTGGCACTCCCCGTATTGCCAATCGGCTATTGCGACGGGTTCGCGATTACGCAGATGTTCTGGGTGACGGGTCCATCAACGCGCAGATTGCAGACAGTGCGCTGAACCTGCTGAAGGTTGACCGACTCGGACTCGATGGTATGGACCGACGCATGCTGCTGGCGATTATCGAAAAATTCAGTGGTGGACCCGTCGGGGTCGATAACCTTGCTGCGGCGATCGGTGAAGAGGCAGGCACCATTGAAGAGATGATCGAGCCTTACCTGATTCAGCAAGGTTTACTGATGCGCACGCCCAGAGGGCGAGTAGTCACCGGGCACGCCTACACACACTTCGGACTGTCGCCCGAACAATCCGAATCGTCGTCACCGGTAAACTCACCAGACACACGACAAGACACACGACAAGACACACAACCAGATGCGCAATCGAACAAGCAGCCCGGCACCCCGCCAGACGATTTGTTAAACAACCTTTAGCCGCCGTAATATCACCGGCGCTCTCAACCGGATGAGATTTCAGAACCGTCAGTAACGCGCTCTGATAACACCTGTTATTTCAAGCAGTAACCTGCGATACTTGGCGAATCAGTCCAACAGTTTGAAAAACAGTAAATTGGCACAACGACACGCGTTGTCGGCGCGGGCCTAAATCCCACAGACCTTGCGAATGACGCACCAGGATCCACCGTCATGCATAACGAAATTTGGTGTCGACAAGGATGCGGCAAAGGGAGCGGCCAAACTCGTAACCAAAGTCGTAACCAAACTCGCAAACAGAGCTGTAACTGGAGTCGTCATTGGAGTCGTCACTGCGGTTTTGTAACCAGGGTTTTGTAACCAGGGGTTTTGTAACAAGGGGTTTTAATGACTGACGTTACTGCAGAAGAATACGGATGCGTGCCGAGTATGGCGCCGGTTTTTTTGATGCAGGCGCGGGTGTACTACGAAGACACCGACAGTGGAGGTGTCGTCTACTACGCCAATTACCTCAAATTTATGGAGCGTGCGCGAACCGAGTACTTGCGCAGTCTCGGTTTTCAGCACAGCGGCCCGGCAGCGTCAGGTGATTCCGGCAGTGCGGAGCAGGGTGCGGCACCGGCTGTTCAGTTCGTGGTGAGGGATGCACACATGAAGTTTGTAAAACCTGCAAAGCTCGATGATCTGCTGGATGTGTCAGTATTGGTTTCTCGGTTGGGCAACGCGGGACTCGACGTTGATCAAGTGGTATCGGTAGGAGGTCAAACCGTATGTTCGGCCACCATAGGCCTTGCCTGTGTCAGCGCGGAGTCACTCAAGCCCGCCAGAATACCAGCTGTGGTGAAGCAGGCAATGACACACAAAATAGTGGAACAACATCACCAATGAATGCTGTCCCAGACAACTCAGGTACTCACATGAGGTTCGAACATTGAACGCAGATCTGTCATTTATACACTTGGTGCTCAATGCGAGTATCGTGGTACAGATCGTTATGCTAATACTGGTTATTGCATCGATCATGTCATGGGCGCTTATTTTCGGAAAGAGTCGGCAACTGGCCAAAGCCCGCAAACAAGCCGACCAGTTCGAACAGGATTTTTGGGGAGCCGCAGATATCTCGAACACGTATGCGCAACTCGCCATGCGACGCGGCACCCTGTCTGGCTTGGAACGAATTTTTGAGGCCGGTTTTTCTGAATTTGGCCGCTTGCGCCGTAAAACCACCAACGACGAAATCATCATGGACGGCTCTGGTCGCGCCATGCGTATTGCTGTATCGCGCGAGACCGATCTCATTGAGCAACACCTGCCTTTCCTTGCGACAGTGGGTTCCATCAGCCCTTACATCGGTCTGTTTGGTACCGTGTGGGGCATCATGAATTCGTTCACAGCCTTAGGCAACGTGCAGCAGGCAACACTCGCAATGGTAGCGCCGGGTATCGCCGAAGCGTTGATCGCCACCGCGATTGGCCTCTTTGCAGCGATACCCGCTGTTATCTTTTATAACCGCTTTGCAACTGAAGTTGATCGGTTGCTGAACCGCTATGACAACTTCTCTGACGAATTTTCGACCGTTTTGCAACGGCAGGCCATTCGCAGAAACGAATCCTCACGCCAGCCACACGCTGGTGAAGCTGAATACTGATGCGGTCGGCATCACAGCGAGTGAGCCGTCGGACGCGTCGGCAGGTCTCTGAAATAAACGTTGTGCCTTACATCGACGTGATGCTGGTGTTGCTGGTTATATTCATGATCACCGCGCCACTGTTGCGCACTGGTGTCGAAATTGATCTGCCGGATGCAGACGCAACGCCGATACCCGGTGATGCACAAGATCCGCTGATTTTGTCTGTCGATGAAACCGGCGAGTGGTATCTGAATGTGGGGGAGACGCAGGATGAGCCGATTACAAGGCAGGAAGCTCTGAAACTGTCGAGTGCGATTATTCGTCTTAACCCGGACAAACGTGTGATGGTGCAGGGAGATACGCTCGTTGATTATGGTCAGGTGATGCAGGCCATGGTCATGTTACAAAAAGCGGGCGCATCCGAGATCGGCCTGATGGCCGAGCCGCCCGGGTAGTTGCAGGGCGCAGGCACAGACTGAGATGCTGAAGTTATTTCGAAAATATCCGGTGGCAATGGCGGTGTCGCTGCTGCTGCATGTGGCTATTGCGATTGCATTGGTCGTCACAATTACCAACACCCGGTCACCGCTCGGTCAAGAGGAAGAGACGCAACCCATACGTGCGTTCACAGTCAACGAGCAGGATATCGAACGTGAAATTGAGCGGTTACAGCAGCAAGAAGAGCAAGAGGCCGCATTAAAGCAGCAGGAAGAAGACGATCGTCAGGCCTTACTCGACTCGCTGGAGCAGGCGCGATTAACCGCCGAACAGGAACTACAGCAAACCACGTTACTGACCGAGCAGCAGCAGCAAAACCTGCAGGCAGAAAAGGCCCGTATCGAACAGTTGCAGTCAGAGGCGCAAGAACTCGAGAAAGCGCGTGAGCTACAGCAACTGCGTGCCGAGGCTGAAGACGCCAAACGGGCAGCGTTGCTGGAGCAGCAAAAATTTCTGACCCAACAACAAATCAATGATCGCGAGGCAGAGCTCGACCGGCTGCAGAACGAGCGCATCCGTGAAGAAGAAAGGCTGCAGGCAGCCGAGCAAAAGGTGGCTGATGAAACAGCCCGCATAGAACAAGAGCGGCTCGCATTCGAAGAAGAACGTCGTCAAGCCGAGGCTGAGGCGCAACAACTCGAAGAAGCGGCCCGACAGGCCGAGGCCGAAAATCGGGCACTCGAAGAGCAAAGGGCACAGGCCGAACGTGACCGATTGGCCGCCGAAGCCGAAAAACTGCGTCTTGAAGAAGAGGCTGCCCGTATAGAGGCCGAGAACCGTGCCGCCGAAGAACGTAATGCCGAACTCGAAGCTCAGCGGCTTGCGGTCGAAGAAGAAAAACGCCGGCTCGAAGAGGAGACCCGGCTGGCTGAAGAGGCACTGGCACGCCAGCGAGAGATAGAAAAACGCGAGCGCGCAGAGGCCGAAGCGGCTCGACTGGAAGCCGAAAAGCAGCAGCTGGAAGCGCAAGCTGCCGAGGAAGCCCGACTGGCCGCCGAGCGACTTGAAGCGGCTGAACGACAGGCAGAGCAGGAACGCATAGCCGCTGAGCAGGCGCGCCAACTGGCACAAGAGCAGGCACAGGCGCAGGCTGAAGAACAGCAGCGACTCCTGCAGCAGGCAGAGGCAGAGCGTGAACGCCTGCAACAGGAACGGGTGTTGGCGGAGACCGCAGAGCGCGAAAAACTCGAGCGCGAGCAGCAGGAAAACGAGCGTTTGCGCGCAGAGAAGTTAGCGGCAGAACAGGCTGCTGAGCAGGCAGCAGAAGCCCTCAGAGCAGAACAAGCGCGATTGGCGGCTGAAGCCGAACAGGCGCGACAGGCTGCCGCTGAAGCAGAGCGGGTCGAGGCTGAGCGCCAAGAGGCTGCACGTGCAGAGGCTGAACGGGTTGCCGCTGAAAAAGCCGAAGCAGAGCGCCAAGCTGCAGAACAGGCTGCGGCAGAGAAGGCGGCGCGGGAAAAGGCTGAACAGGAACGACAGGAGCGCGAACGACAGGAAGCACAAAGGCGTCAGCGCGAGGCAGCTGCGAAGCTTGAAGCTGAGCGTGCCGCGCAAGAGGCGGCCACGTTGCAACAGCGCCGACAGTTGGCCAGAGAGCAGAGAAATTATGAAACTGCGCTGTCACAGGCCATTCGGCGTCAGTGGCGTCGTCCGCCGGGTACCGGCGACAACTTTGAATGTGTGGTGAATGTGATACAGCTGCCGGGAGGCATCGTAGGTGATGTTCGGGTCGACAAATGCACGGGTGCTGACAGTGGCGGTATTGCGCTGCGTAATTCGGTAGCGTCTGCGGTGACACGCGCCGAGCCATTGCCGTCGCCGTCCAACCCAAGGCTCTTTCAGCGACAGATTGTGATTACGTTTAAACCACGGTAACACTACAGGTTAGGGTCGATGATGCAATTGATGAAACGCCTGAACGCAAGGCACTCGCACAACGTGTTCAGCTTGGCGTGGGACATTGCTGTCCGGTCTGTGTTGATACCTGCAGTGGTTGTTGTTGGGCTGGTGTTATCGGCCACGTCTGCACTGGCCGCTATCGAAATTGAAGTGACACAGGGTGGCGAGGACGCGATTCCGATCGCCATCGTGCCATTTGGCTGGCAGGGGACCGGCGGGTTACCCGAGGATATCGCACTGATTGTAGCCAGCGATCTCAGGCGCAGCGGCGATTTTGCGCCACTGGCCCGCGAGGATTTGGTCGCAACACCCGACTCTATTGCCGAGGTACGGTATGCCAATTGGCAACTGTCGGGCGCTGACTACCTGGTCATTGGTTCCGTTTCTCAGGATGGTGAAAACTATATCGTACAGGCGCAGCTTGTTGATGTTGTGCAGCAGAAACTTTTGTCCGGTGTGCGTTTTCTGGTCACCGCGCAGAGTTTGAGAAATGCGGCGCATCAAATCGCCGACGAGGTTTACGAAAAAGTGTTGGGCGTGAAGGGTGCGTTTAACACACAGATTGCGTACGTCTCAATGACAGGCCCTCAGCAAAACCGTACCTATCGTCTGGAGCTTGCCGATGCCGACGGGCAGTCAGCGCAACCAATGCTGACATCACCGCGCCCGATCATGTCGCCCGCGTGGGCACCTGACGGAGTGCGTATCGCGTACGTGTCGTTTGAGAACAGACAGAGCAGCGCGATCTATATACAGGATCGTATCCAGGGTACCCGGACCAAATTGGTGTCGCGTGAGGGTATTAACGGGGCACCGGCATGGTCGCCGGACGGCACTCGGCTGGCAGTGGTTTTATCGTACAACGGTAGCGCTGATATCTACATTATTGAAGTTGCAACGGGTCGTACCCAACGTATCACCGACAGCGACGCGATCGACACTGAACCGGCTTGGATTGATAACGAAACACTGGTGTTTACGTCGGACAGAAGCGGTGGTGCGCAGCTGTATGAGGTACCGGCTCGTGGCGGCAGTGCCCGGCGATTAACGTTTGAAGGTAGCTACAACGCCAATGCTGCGGTCTCGCCCGACGGTACCGAGATCGCGTTTGTACATCGTAGCGACCGTGGTTATCAAATCGCTGTGATAGACCGTAATTCCGGTTTGTTCCGCACGCTGACGAACGGCACGCTGGATGAATCGCCCAGCTTTGCACCCAATGGTCAGATGATTCTTTTTGCGACTGAGCGTAATGGTCGAGGTGTACTCGGTGCTGTGTCTATTGACGGTGATCTTGAACAGACGTTATCGCAAACCAGTGCCAGCGTTCGCGAACCGGCATGGTCACCCTTTTCGAGGTAATGTAAGGTTATGAAAAAAACACTACGACTGGCGACAGCCAGTATGCTTTTCGCGTTTTTGGGCGCGTGTGCAACCACGGGGTCTGGTCCTGGCGACACAGACACCATAGACTCCGGCGGTGCAGTGACCAACCCGGTTGTCATCTCAGACCCGTCACTTGAGAACATTGACCCTAATTCGATTGCAGGTCGCGCACCGGCAACACGCATTATTTATTTTGACTTTGACACCTCTGAGGTGCGCTCCGAGTACCTTGCGGCCATTGCGGAACACGGTCGTTTCCTGGCGACCAACACAGACGGTCGCGTGACACTCGAAGGACACACCGACGAGCGTGGCACGCGTGAATACAATGTGGCGTTGGGCGAGAGTCGTGCCCGGGCTGTCGCGCGTATGTTGCAACTGCAGGGTGTTGATCCCGCACAGCTAAAGACCATCAGTTATGGCGAGGAACTGCCTGCTGACGAGGGTCACAACGAGTCGGCGTGGGATCTGAACCGTCGGGTTATCATTGTTTACGAAACTGAGTAATATCACTTTGGGAGACTTGCCAATGGGTGTCACCGTTACCAAGCCGTCTCTGGTTCTGCGAGGCATGTTGCTGTGTGTGGTGATGGCGACATTGGCCGCACCCGCCTCAGCGCAGAGTGTGCGACAGGTAGACCAGCGTTTGCAGCGTGTTGAGCGCGTGCTGGATCAGTCGTTGCTCGAATTGCTACAACAGATCGAAGCGCTTAAGCGCGAGGTCAGGCAATTACGGGGCGAGCTGGAAAATCAAAGCTACACGCTCGAGACATTAAAAAAACGCAATCGCGACCTCTACCTCGATACTGATCAACGGCTACTGGAGCTGGAGAAAGGCCAAGAGCCGGGCACCGGGTTTGGTCTTGACGGTGATCTTTTCCCTGAAGACATCGAAGACCCTGCCGCTGACGAGGACACGACCGGCAGTCTTGAGCAGGACGCAGTGCCCGATGATTCGGTCACCGAGGTTGCCGACGCTGCCAACACGCCCTTGACGGTGGCGAGTCGCCCTGCAACCGCCGATGAAAAAAAAAGCTTTACTGCAGCGTATGATCTGTTGACCAGCGGCGATATGGCCGGGGCCATTGGAGGGTTTGATGCATTCGTCAACACCTATCCCGACGGGCCTTTCACTGACAACGCGTGGTATTGGCGTGGTGAAGCCAATTACTCAGAGGGCGAATACTCACAAGCCATTGACGACTTTCAGGTTGTCATAAATGACTTTCCGGCGAGTCAAAAAGTGCCCGACGCCCGAGTCAAAACCGGGTATGCCCAGTTCCAGTTACAGCAGTATGCACAGGCCCGTGCGACGCTCTCCAGAGTCGTTGATGATTATCCGGGCCGCACCGCTACCATCCTCGCACGAAAACAACTTCAAAAAATGGATAACCTGGGGCTGTAAACCGGTTCCAAATCTCTCGCTACTCCTGTATCATCCCGTTCTCCAGCATTTCCGGGCCGTTAGCTCAGTTGGTAGAGCATCTGACTTTTAATCAGGTGGTCGCAGGTTCGAATCCTGCACGGCCCACCATTATTACTTCGTTTCCTCGCCGCTGTCGCGGCTGCGGGCCTCAGGACAGCTGCTTCGAATTGACAGGGTTGTTTGTTCTGACAGCTTTGGTTCTTGATCCCTCTCGTTTCATTTCTTCGTGACTACTTCGTGTCCTCGCCGCGTTCGTGGCCTTGGGTCTTTGAATAATCGCTTTGCAGCTTGGTGAATATTTGGTTCTGCAACTTTGGTGTTGGATCTGCCTGCTATTGTTGTTTAGTGATTGCTATATGCCTGTGTCGCTGTGAGTGTTGACACTACTGTGCCCGTTACTCTCTTTGATGGTCCCGACTCTTTTGTTGGACTTGGTGGTTTTTGGTGGTTGCTGATTTTTCCTTGTGCACTTTGTTGACCTGGCTTTTCGCTTGAGTTAGCCGGTTGGCAGTTTTAGATATCGCGCTTTAGCTGCACATTGCTGAAGGCTCACTGTTTTTATCTGTGGTCGTTTGTCTTCGCATACTTACAACGGTTAACTGTGGTAAGCCTGTTGTGTGGGGTGCAGGAGGGTTCTGGCGTGGTAGACTTTTGGTTTTATGAATCGCTCGCTGTCTCTTTATCATGCTTCGTCAACTAACTGCTGAAGGGTTGGGTACGTTTTTTTTGCTGGCCACGGTAGTGGGATCTGGCATCATGGCAGAACGGTTGGCAGGGGGTAACGTGGCGATTGCGTTGCTGGGTAACACGATTCCGACCGGTGCTATTTTGGTGGTGTTGATCACGGTGTTCGGGCCGTTGTCCGGTGCACATTTTAATCCGGCAGTGACATTGTGTTTTTGGTTACGGCGGGAAATGACTGCAAGGCTTGCGGCTCTGTATGTGGTGGTGCAGGTGGTGAGTGCTGTCGGTGGTGTGCTTGTCGCACACGTGATGTTCGATCACATGCTGATCGATCCTTCCACCACACAGCGATCCGGGCTTGGGCAATGGGTCGGGGAATTTGTCGCCACCTTTGGTTTGATCGTCACTATATTGGGGTGTCTGAAAGCGCGACCGGACTTTGTGGCGACTGCCGTGGGTCTGTACATCACCGCTGCGTATTGGTTTACCTCATCAACGTCTTTTGCTAATCCGGCGGTCACTGTTGCGCGTGGTTTCTCTGATACGTTCGCCGGTATCGCACCGGCTGATGTTCCGGCGTTTATTGCGGTGCAACTGTTCGCCGCGATCGTTGCCACCGTAATGTTTGGCTGGTTAACCAAAGATAACACCGGACATTGAATCTTTTCGAAAATCAGGATCACACTGAACAGGGTGGGTAATTTTCCAGTCAGCCAAGCAGACAGCTAACCCATCAGGCAATTAGTCAGATAACCAATCAGGCGACCAATACGGTGCAACACAAAACAAAATCTGCGCTGTTCTGGGCTGCAGCCATTGCACTGCTGGTGATTATCGTCTTTGCTGTGGTGTTTTTTCCGACCGATCTGTTACCTGATGAAGCTTATATTGCGGCGACGATTGAACGGGCAGGGGTGGCAGGCCTCGTGGGCTTTTTCGTGTTTGCGATAGGTTTTACGGCAGTCGGGTTGCCCCGGCAGCTGATTGCGTTTGTGGCAGGTTTTGTATTGGGTGTGGTACCGGGGGTGTTGTTTGGCACGGTGGCCGCGGTCAGTGGCTGTGCGGTGTGTTACTTCACATCCAGCCGTTTTTTCCGGGGTCCAGTAAACACCCGATTTCCGCAAACCGTGTCTTACCTGAATCGTTTTGTTGAAGATGATGTGTTTCTGAAGATTCTGGTGCTGCGTCTGCAGCCGTTGGGTACCAACCTTATTACCAATTTGTGTGCAGGTGTATCCAATATCAAACCAACACAGTTCTTATCGGCCTCAGCCGTAGGTTACATACCGCAAATGGTTGTCTTTGCCTTGTTGGGTTCAGGCGTCAGAGTCGGCTCTGCGACTCAGACCACAGTCAGCATTGTGTTGTTATTGATATCGATTGTGATGGGTGGGTGGCTGTATCGGCGGCACCTGAAACGAGTGCAGAATGAGACTGCCAACGCGGCTTAATATTCCTCGACCACGTCCAATAGCCACTCTCTGAATTCGCGGGTGTTTTTCTGGTCGGCCTTATCTTCGAGGCTAATGACGTAGTACGAATAATCGAGTGGCAAACTTAATTCAAATGGAATAACCAGTCGTCCCGCCGCGATGTCTGCTGCGGCCAACGCGTTTAGGGTCAAGACGACCCCCTGTCCATCAATAGCCGCAGCAAGTGCCAGCGTCACCGAGTTAAAAGCCATGCCGTGGCTCGAATCGATATCACCAACACCGGCATCGTCTAGCCATGCTGACCATGAGGGTCGGCCTTCGTAAGGTGTGTGGTCATGTAGCAGTGTGTGATGCCGGAGGTCATCCGGTGACTTTAACGGAATGTCACCTTCGAGCAATGACGGTGAGCACAGGGGTACAGCCGACACCGAAAACAATTTGTCAACGCGACAGCCCGGGTAGTCACCTTGGCCAAACCGAATTGCCACGTCGACGTTCTCACGCCTGAAGTTTTCCGCTGGAATAATGTTTTTGTTTTGGTGCTGATCTATCAGGTCGCGACTGGCTGAAATGTTCAGGTCGATGTCAGGTCTTAATTTGCGGAACGAGGGCAACCGTGGCATCAGCCACTTGGCTGCGAACGATGGCGACATCCACACCGTCAGCGACGAATCATCTTCGTCACTCTTGAGGAGTGAGACCGCTTCTGACAGATGGGTAAAACCCGCTACGAGTTCAGGTAAGCCGCGCTGCGCTGCTTTGGTTAACTCTATTTTGCGGTTGTATCGATGGAACAGCTCCACGCCCAATTGATCTTCCAAAAACTTGATCTGTTGGCTCACGGCCGCAGGAGTGACAAAAAGCTCGTCGGCAGCCTTTTTGAAACTGAGGTGTCTGGCTGCGGCTTCAAAGACTCGCAGCGCATTGAAAGGGAGGTGTTCGGCCATACTGAGTAGTGTAGGTGAGTTGAACAGATACATCGGCCGAACGCATAATTCGGTTAAGTTTTTCTTAATTGTACGTTAATTTATTCTCGTTTGTCGCTTCTCTGAAATGTTTGTAACATAGCTACACGGTCAACGAAGAACAGCCAGCAGGCTCACAGCAAAGCTGGTATCGCATTTGCTGAACTGAACAAAACAAATTGACGGTAATTGTTGTCCTAAAAACAGACACTTACCAAAAGCGAAAGTCGCCACCACTCGACGGTCGCTCAGGTGAAACAGCAGCAACACCGCCGCTGTCACCCCAACGAACCTCCTCCAAGTGGTATTTGAGGCACGACGCCAACGATTGCCAAGGACCGGCAAATTTTTTTCTCTCAAACTCCAGTCACACCTGCCAACAGTCCTGTTTTTCCAAAACAGCGTTTAGCAAAACGTGTCTTTCAGCATCTCAGTATGACTCTCTATTCTCGCGGCGCTCTGCTGTCATCAGCATAGTCATTGTTTTGCAGTGTCGGGGGCTTTGCGTCAAATAGCCTCTGGTTGTCTGTTGTGGCGGGAAAATTGCGTGCTCGGCTTATCATTTTCAGTTACACAGGCCGACCAGCTGTGCGTCAATTCACACGATGTGCCCCAAACACTGTCAGATCTTCTTTGAAGAATCTTGTCACTCTAGCTTGTGCAGTTCTACTGTCAGGATGCTCGATACTGGGAAATTTATTGCCCTCCGGGGGTGGTAATTCAGATTTTGACCGTTCTTTTTATGCCGGTGTCGGTGGTGCTGTCACCAAGTTGACGCCTGCAACCGACGGTACGATTTTCGAGCTGGACTCATCAGAATCAGCGGGTGCGCTTGGTTTTATCGGTATGGATTTCTCGAAAAGACTATCCCTCGAGGCACTCACGGCCGACTTGGGCAGTGCAACGCTTCGACAAACGACCAACGGCGCTCCCGAGGATATCGGCTACAGCACCATTGCAGCATCCGGTCTTTTGTATGGCTTTGCGAGCGACCGTAATTTATTTGAGAGAACCGGCCTGCTGCCTTACGTGCGATTAGGGCTTTCCAGTATGTCCAACGAAGCTGACATTGCGTTGGAAAGTGAAGACAACGTGCAAGTGTGGTTTGGTGGCGGTGCTGACTACATGCTTGAGAGCGGTTTTGGCGTACGTGCCGAACTGACCAGTTATGACGGTGATGCTCAGGCGGCCCAGCTGTCGCTGCTCTATCGCTTTGGTGACCGACGATTTAACGGCTACGGTAATTCCACACCGGTTAACCGTCCTGCACCTGTCACACCGTCAGCTCGGCCAGCACCACAACCAGTACCACAATCAGTACCGCAGCCGGTACCACAACCAGCACCGCAGCCGCGGTCTGAGTCTCCGGCGACACCGGCACCTTCTGCTGCGCCACAAAGCCGCTCTGGTGGCCTTAACGGTGTGTTGCGCGGCGTGGAATTCGCACCTCGAACCGCCGATCTGACTCCGATAGCCCAACAGCTGCTCGATCGTCTCGCGGCGCTGTTGCAGTCTCGTCCGATGATGGTCGTCGAGATCAGAACCTTCACCGATTCGGCCCAATCGACCAGTGCTGCACTGGCCCTGACACGAGCTCGAGCTGCCACTGTCGGGCGCTACCTGTTGTCGAAGGGCGTGGGCAGAACACAGCTCAGAGCCAAAGCGTTTGGCAGCGCATCGCCACGAGCGTCCAACAATGATGCGGGTGGAAGACGCCTTAATAATCGCGTTGAGATAACCACGCTCTCGCAATAGCGTGGGCGTATTGATTTCGCAGCAAGCAAAAAGAGAGAACCGGTGCAGATTTTGCAATACGCGGTGAGCACCAATCCCAGTGGGAACAGAGGTTATTCATGACACATACAGTATTGCCCGGAGAAGTGATGGTCTCTGCAGACCCTATCAAGCGCACGGGCGGTAAGCATTTTGTGGCTACCGGGCTACCAGGCCGGCGGTCAATCATCGGTGCAGTGGTTCTGCTGTCGATGACGGGCTGTGCCTCGTTTCAGGGTTCCGATCGCGGTTTGGATAGCGGCGCGTTGGCAGCTGTTGCTGCGACTGATACGGACAGCGACGGTGTCATTGACAGTATCGACCAATGTCAAAATACATTGCCTGGCACCGAAATATCGAATATAGGTTGCGGTGTGCTTGATCGCACACTGCGCAGCAAGTCGTTCAATCGCGGTGCGGCGCAAATTGATGTTGCAATGCGCCAGGAACTGGATGTGCTGTCCGAGCAACTGGCCTTTTTTCCGGATGTCAGAATAGCGATTGAAGCTCACACCGATGGTAAGGGCTCTGACGACATCAACGTGTCTGTGTCGCGCAGTCGTGCGTTGGCGGTCAGGCGATATCTGCTTCGCCGTGGCGGCGACGACAGTCAGATGGACGTCCGTTATTTTGGCGAGTCATGGCCAATTGCTGACAACAACACCGAAGAGGGCCGGGCGATAAACCGCCGGGTTGAAATCGTCACCTTGCCGCTTGATGTGAAAATCGAGACAGGCGATGTCAGCCATTTGGGTAATCTGCCGCACCACCAGGCGTTGGCGTACCGAACTCCGCCAAAGCGGGTTGCGCAGGCCGCGACTCAGTCACAACAGAGCGAAAAGGCGACGACGCCCGAAATCACCCCAAAACAGTTGGCAGCCGCGACCGCAGTCGAGACTATAAAAGCCTCCGCTTCGCCGCCGGTGCAAACCGCGACAGCAACAGTGACGCAGCAGTCGGCAGTGCAACCGCAGCGACCTTACCAAGAACCACCTGCAATGGCAGCGGCCATGGTGCCCGAGCTTGCCAATCGCATTGATGTGCTGCCCGCACCAGCCGCATTGGACGGGCTTGATCTTGGCGGAATTGTAAAAGGTGTTGAATTTGTGAGAGACAGCGCGGAAATGTACGGGGAATCTTCCGCACAATTGGATACTATAGCGGATCAGTTGCAGGGCTTCCCGCAGGTGGACGCCATCATCATGGCTCACTCTGCTACCTTGGGGAGCGCGTCTGACAACCTTGCACTGTCAATTGAGCGTGCTACTGTTTTTAAAGATGCGCTGGTAGACCGTGGTGTTGATCGCGAACGCATCGATGCGCGTGGTTATGGCGACACCCTACCGTTGGTGCAAGCCATCAGTGACGAGGATCAGGAAACCAACACCCGGGTAGAAATACGTGCGGTAGAGCGCTAGAGGCGCTGAACCAACCGAGATAAAAACAACAACTTTACCTGACAGGTCGCGTCGCGCATTGGCGCTCTGTCAGCCACAGTTAATGTGCAGAGCCAGAAAGAGAGCCTGCCGGGCGAGCCCGGTTATGTAGGATCAATCTCCCGGAACGCCATTGACGAGTTAGCCAATAAACGCAGTAAGAACGGATTAATTATGCAACCAAAATCAACCGCGCTCAATGAAGTAGTTCGTAGCACCTATGTGAAGGGCATGGCTACCAAAGTCATCACTGTATCGGCGCTGGCGCTCACGGTTTCTGCCTGCAGCATCTTCTCCTCAGACCCTGATTTCAAAGGTGGTTTGTATGTTGGTGCCGGTGCAGGTGTTTCTAACCTGGAACCCAATACCGATAACAACGCTGCGATCTCATTGGATGAAACACAAGACATGGGTGTGCAAGTCACAGCCGGTTACGATCTGACCAGCCGATTCAGTGTCGAAGGGCACTACACCGACCTCGGTGAGGCAACGTTGTCGCCGGCAGGCAGTGTGGGTTACAGCCTTGCGGGTGCCAGCGCGCTGATTTACGGGTTAAGCGACCGCGAGGACCGCAATCGTCGGCAGGGTTTCTCGGTGTTTGGCCGCTTGGGTGTAGCCAGTCTCGACAACACATCCACTGTCCCGTTCGAGCAACTTAACGCCATGCAGGTGCTGGCGGGTGTCGGTGCCGAGTACAACCTGTGGCGTGGCCTGTCAGCTCGCGCAGAGCTCATTGCGTTTGATACCGATGCCCAGTACGGCCAGTTAGGCTTGCTGTATCGCTTTGGTGATCGGGACGTAACACCGCGTGCCGCTGTCGCGCCGCCGTTACCGGAACCTGTTGCCGAGGTTGTTATTCCCGAGCCAACTCAGGTCATTGATATTCCTGATACCGACAACGACGGTGTGCCTAACGCTGTTGACGATTGCCCGTCTACAACTCCCGGCGGTGTGGTTGACGAAAACGGCTGTGACGTCTTTAACACAGCACTGCAGGGTGTAACATTTGCCAGCAGCTCCGATAAGCTGTCGCCTGAAGCTGAAGTGATTTTGCGCGATGTTGCCGATAAGCTGAACTCCATGGGTAATATGCGAGTGACCGTTGAGGCGCACACCGACAATCAGGGCAGCGCCGCATCTAACCTTGAGCTGTCCAGAAAGCGTGCACTCGCCGTAGCACGGTTCCTCGTTGCCGAGGGTATCGCCGGTGAAAGACTGCGACCACAGGCCTATGGCGAATCGCGACCCGTCGAAAGTAACGCTACTGCTGACGGCCGACGTAAGAATCGCCGCGTAGAGATCCGACAGTTCCAGCCATAGCGTAAGCCGCTTGGCAGAAC
>CALDUO010000086.1 GCA_937923745.1 uncultured Granulosicoccaceae bacterium | reverse complement strand
GGTGACTCGCATGTCACGCGTCTCGTTGGGCCGTTTTTTTAGCGGCAATGTCACCCCTAGAACATTTGCATTTGTGCGTCGGTGATCGTCGCAAAGCTGGTGTCCAGGCACTGCAATATGCTGTCAGCCGCAGGCGCCAATTGTTTTTCCTGATAGTGTGCGTAGTCCGGTACTGATTGTTGCGCGTCGATTGGCTCTGGTCCGTTCGTGGTAATCACGTACCGGATCCAGCGCGTGTTTTTGTATAAACCTGCCTGTTGTAGTTTTCGGGCTGCCTGAACATGGGGCGGCACGTTACGTTGGTAGTCGGTCAGTTTGCGTCGAAGGCGTTTTTGGTAGACGAGTTTGTCATCCATTTGGCCGTTTAGAAGCTGATCGTTCGTGTCACGGACAAAGTCATCAAACGGCTCGTTGTTAAAGATTCGTTTGAACAGCTCGCGCTGAAACTCTCTGGCCAGTGGTGTCCAATCTGTCCGAACCGCTTCTAGCCCCTTAAAAATCACATCGAGTCGGTCGTCGCGGCGGACGAGTCCGGCATAGCGCTTTTTGGTGCCAACGGTCATACCCCGAACGGTCGGCATCAGAAATTTCAGATACAGGGTTTCAAACTCCATATCAAGGTAAGAGGGCAGGTCGTGTTCCTGTTGTATGGTGCGGGTCCACCAATCATTCAGATCGTGAGTCAGTGAATGACCGAGGTTGGTTGCCTCGGCTTCTGTCATCGTGGCACCTGCATGAACAAACACCGAGTCCGTATCACCGTAGATAACCTCGTGCCCTCTGTCTTCAATAAACGCTTTGGTGCGGGTCAGGATATCGTGACCTCGCAGCGTGATGCTGGAGGCCAATTTCGCATGATGAAAGCGGCAGCCCGATGACCCAAGCACGCCATAGAATGAATTCATGATGATTTTTATTGCCTGCGACAGTGCGGCATCTTGCTGTGCTTTTGCCTTGTCCCGTTCTGCCCACAGGTCGCTTATCAGTCCGGGCAGAATGTGTGTGTCACGGGAAAATTGCGCTTGCAGAAAACCGGATACCGGGTTGTCTCCGGGTACCGCCAGCCCCAGTGGATCGATGCAAAAGGTACGAATGATACTGGGATACAGGCTTTTGAAGTCGAGCAACAGTACGTTGGCATAGAGACCCGGTGTGGAGTCGAGTACATAGCCGCCCGGACTTGCGAGGCCGTGATTATTTGCATGGATGTTCGGCGCAACGTAGCCCTGTCGATGCAGGCGAGGCAAATACAGATGGTCGAATGCTGCGACAGACCCTCCCATACGATCAATGGGTAGACCGGTGATGCTGGCGCGTTGAATTGCAAAAGCCAGTAGATCGGCTTTGTCGAAAATACGGGATACCAGCTCGCAGTCTTTAAAGTTGTAGTCAGCAAGCTGCGGCTTGTCTTCGCGAAAAAGACGTTGAATCTCGGCCAGTTTATCTTCGTTCGATTGAATGAGTTTGCCGGTACCGAGTAGCGATGTGGCCACATTTTCCAACGAGTAGCTCTCGAAATTCCAAAAGCCCGCCTTCAGCAGATCAATGCCGTCGAGGACTGGCCGGCCGGGTAGCCGGGCAATGCGGGGTTGATTGTCACTGCCTGGCTGCAGCACTGTGGCTGCCTCACCGCCACGTCCGAAGGCGAACGGCACGTTCAGCGCCAGACATTTTCGGTGCAGAAAATTCAGGTCGAAATTGACCACACTCCAACCAATGATAATGTCGGGATCCAATGCAGATAACCAGTCAAAAAAAGCACTCAGTAACGCGCGCTCGTCGGGTTTAAAAATAAGTTGATAACCGTCGCGTTGCTGATCGGGCTCATTACCGATCATAAAAACAGCGGCTTGGGTTTGATGATGTCCGCCAATGGAATAAAGCCGATCATTAAACCCTTCGGTCTCGATATCCAGTGACAATGTACGCAGTGAAGCTGCATAGTCGACGACGACAATTTTGGGTGACAGCATCTGTAGATGATGGCCTGCAGGACAGACATAGTCGTCCGCCATGTTGACAGTCTTTGCCGTGCCATCGGGAGCGATAACCTGTAATTCGCCACTGGCCTCCAGTGTCGCGGTGACAAACCGCTCCATCAGGTAACGGTCTGCGGGTTTTACATCAGATTCATGCAGGCGGTCTTCGAGCTTGGTGAGTTCCTGTAGGGTGCGCTGCTGCTGAAAGTAGAGCGCATCGACAGGCCCCCCGTTTAATAACGAGAGATCGACAGAATGGCGTCGGGTGCGTTTAGGCAGGTGCAGTTTAAGATCCCGATCAATGAAGCATACGGCCTCGGTCGCCGGTAGCAACAGTCGAAGTGGTCCGGCATCGGTGCTAACCCAAAAGCTCAGGTCGATTCCGTGCGTGGAATCGCGCCAGTGGCGGGACAGCAGAAACCCCTTGATCCGGGTTATTTCAGTCATGATAAAGTGGCAGTATCATCGCGTTAATAGGATACCATCGCATGCACCGTTACCTGCCCGGTATTTTTCTGATTCAAATAATCAGTGTGGTTTTGGTGTATCTGCACGGATTTGACATAAGCGGCGTGGATATAAAATCTGCGTTGCAGTTATTGGTGCCGCTGTTGGTTTTGGGTATTACGACCGCACTGTGGTTTGAGCATATTGGTCGTGCGCGTGCGCAGCGTCATGTTGAAAAGCTAAAAGAAAATCACGCCAAAGACCGCGAAAAACTGCAGAAACAGACCGAAAAAGAGAAAGACAGGGTAAGGGTAGAAGCACAAAAAGCCATCAAACGCGAAACACGGCGGGTTAACACAAAAGCCAATATCAAGGCGTTTGTCTCGTTGGGTATCGCCGGTGGAGCAGGACTGCTACTGCTGTTTACCGAACTGTTCACGCTCGGCATGATGACCCTGATGACAGCGTCGGGTGCGATGGGCGGCTACTTGTGGCGGGCAACCCGTGAGCCGGCTACCACACTGAGTGTCGACAAGACTGCTTCGTCCCAACCCGTTGTCATTACGCATGATCCTCAGGGCGCCACGCCGAGCGTGGTGGTCGAGACGTCGCGCAAACGCTAACGCAGCATTCTGTCCTGTTGATACAACCGCATCGCGACCAACAACAACAGCAAGGCGCCCATGAGAGTACCACCGACCGACAACACTACGTGCAGGTTGTCAATCGGATCATTTCGGGCGACTTTCTCCAGCAGCTTGTACTGACTCAGCATCGGAATGGCCATAATCACAGCGGCAGATTTGATCGAGACAAACTGCAAAATAAAAAATGGTGCCATCGGAATTACCATCAGCAGGCCGAGCCACGTTTGTGCCTCTTTGGTACTGCGGGTCAGCGTTGCTACTGTGATTAACAGGCCAGTGATAAAAAACGCCAGTGGTGATGCCAGTAGTAACGCGTGACCAATGGCAAGGCCATCAAACCTTAACAGGGAATCAAGCGTCTCTGACGGGAAAAACCGAAACAGCAAAAAGATAGCGAGTGCCGTGAGCACTAGCGACATACCGACAAACAGCAGCGTCGCCAAATACTTTCCGAGCAATAGTTGCCAGCGTTGAATAGGAAGACTTAACAAGGGCTCAAGAGACAGTCGCTCCCGTTCGCCGGCCGTCGTATCGATGGCGAGATAAAAGCCACCCATGACCATCGATATAATGTACAAAAAGGGCAGTAGTGACGCGAGTATCTGACCACTGGCACCCTCGGCGCTGATATCTGTTTCGGTGATCGCAACAGACGAAAATACGGTCGGATCAAGCCCCCGTACCTGCATACGCAGTTGCGTGAGTGTTTGACCGTATCGAGACAGCAGTGCGTTGATACGGCGTGCTGCTCGGGACGAATCGCGGTCTGACTCGTTCAGGTAAAGCGTCAATGGAGCAGGTAAGGCACGACGCAGATTCCCGGCATAGTTCTCTTTGATTTCCAGAACCAGCTGAATATCACCATCGCGCAGTTGCGTGCGATAGTCCTCCGGCGCATCCACCACATCAATGTTATGACTGCGTAAAAACTGCACCAGATTCGGTGCACTGGCATGATTGATCACCGGTAGCTCAGTGACCTGATCAAAATTGATCGTCAGCTGTTTCATACTGCCGATCAATGAACCGGCAATCAGTAGTGGCATCAGTAGCGGGCCAAACAGCAAGGCGTAAAATACGGTTTGCCGGTCTCTTAAGTTATCTTTGATTTCTTTAACAGAAACGGTAAGAACGCGTTGGAAGTCGCTGACTGTCACACAACGCCTCCGGTGGCGACCACAAATGCATCTTCAAGGTCTTGGCTCCCGGTCTGTTGGCGAATGCCATCGACAGTATCGGCCATGACGATGGTGCCGTGTGCGATGATCGCAATATGATCACATAACGCTGCAACCTCTTGCATAATATGACTGGAGAACAGTACACAGTGTCCTTGTGCGGCGAGCTTACGAATAATGTCGCGCAGCCCGCGGGTGGCGATGACATCGAGTCCGTTGGTCGGTTCATCAAGCATCAGTGTTTGTGGTTGATGCACCAAGGCACGAGCCAGCGCTACTTTGGTTTTTTGTCCTTGCGAAAAACCGGTAGCCTGGCGATCAATAAAGGCACCCATATCGAGCATGTCTATTAATTCAGTGATCCGCAGCTTTGCTGTGGCCTTCGGGACAGCACACAAATTGGCGTAGTACTGTATGTTTTCTCTGGCTGTCAGTCGCGGATAAATACCGGCCTCATGTGGCATAAAACCAATGCTGCGACGAACGGCCAGTGGGTCTGCCATCGCATCAAACCCGTCGATCACAGCACGACCGGTGTCCGGTTTCATCAGTGTGGCAAGAATACGCAGTGTGGTTGATTTGCCCGCACCGTTTGGCCCGAGTAACCCGGTCACTTGACCATCGGCAGCATGAAAGGTCACGGCGTCGATCGCTTTGACTGATTGCGCAGACTGACGGGCTTTAAACGATTTGCCCAAACGCTCGGCAGTGATCATGGCATCGGTCCGTTGGCATCAATAAAAAAGGGCGCTGGTTGCTGACGTTCGAGACACGTAATATCAATCGCTGCGGCAGAGGCCGCATCCAAAAATTCAGCCATTATTGCAGGCATACAGCCCAACCAAGCTTGCATATGCCCCTGTCCCGGCATCACCAGATGTCGCGACTGACTCAGATGGCGCGCGACCTGATCACCAAAAGACGGTGGCGTGACAGGATCGGTCTCGCCCGACAAAATGAGCGCGGGCACATCTGATATCACCGGCTCTTTAAAGTCGTCATCAAGGAGACCTGCAGGCCACGGTTCACAACTGGCCAGTGCTGCCTCCAGTGGTGTATACCCGAGCCATGTGTTGTCTATGGCCTGCCTCAGTGTCTCGTCAATCTCCATAAAAGGGATATCCTCGGTGCAAATAACAGCGCTATGCAATCCGGATGCGATGCCCGCCTGCAATCCGTTGAGCTGAAGTGTTGCCTGCCGTGCCAGCGGTGCAAAGTGCTCGTTCTCGTATGCACCGTGCAACAACATCGGCAACATAGATGCGCCATAGGTTGAGTAGGCGAGCGTTCTGATCGTTAATGACAGATGTACATCGGTATACTCCATTGAGTCGAGTTGACCGGTGGTGAAGTTTTCGAACGTCACTGTTTTGGGTGACTCCCGCAGCGACGTGATCAGTGCAGAGGTTCGCTCTGTCAAATTGGGAAACGTCTCGGCACAAGCGTTTGATTGTTGGCAACGTTGACTGATCAGCTCAAAGGCCCGTTGGGTATCGAGTGGTATTGATGCGCCAAGAGACAGATCCGGTGGCACGACGGCATCCAGAATCAGCGAAGACACCCGCTCAGGGAAGCGCTTGAGATAATGCAGTGCCACGCGAGTGCCATAGGAGACACCGTACAATGACCATCGCTCAATACCGAGGGCTTGTCTGACGGCATCGAGGTCTTGCACGGCAACACTGGTTGTGAAGTAACGCGGGTCAGTCTCCAGTTGCTCCAGACACCGTGCAGATTCGGCAATGGTTACAGCGCGATCAAACTGAAACGGGTCGATGGTCTCTCCGTTCGTTGATTCATCCTCCGGGTCACACGACAGTGGGTGTGATTGCCCGGTGCCGCGTTGGTCAATCAGATAAATATCGCGTGTTTTGCGTATTTTTTGAAAGGCAATTTGGACGCCCGGGAATACGGTCAGTGCTGACTGTCCGGGTCCACCGGCCAGTAACGTGATTGGCTCCCGGTCTGCATAACGATCTGTCGCCGCCAGTTTTGCAATGTGTAGTGTCAGTTGTTGACCGTCAGTTTGATCGCGGTCGAGCGGCACATCCAAAGTCGCGCAAGACGCAGACATGCTTGCCTGTGTTGCATTATCCCCGATCTCGCAGTCGCTGAATGTGAGGGTCTGTGTTTGATTGTCTGGCAATTTTGATGATCCGACGGAAGCGGTAGCGTCATCCGAGCCAACAGCCACATTCACCACCGCCAACTGTGCGATCAGCACGAGGGTCAATAGCACACGGTTGTCGATCCATTGGGTTGCCCGGCAGCGGGCAATTCGAGTGTTATTGGCGTTGTGCACCGTGGCCATAGCCCGGTTAGCCAGCGACAAGACAGCCAGAGACAAGACAGCCAGCGACAAGACAGCCAGAGTATTGATCACCGCAATAAGACCGCCGGTATCGGCTTTGGGGCCGCGGTGTCGAGGGAGGAGGTTACAACGCTGACAATTGATGGTCTTTCGCACGGATCATCACACAAAAAAAGGTAACAACCCACTATTCACAGACCGTACCTAACCGCAGTCGTATGACTGATTCAGGTCACTTCCTGATGATATTTTTCCCTGTGCAGCTGAGCGGCAGCCGCAACCCACTGCTCGGTCCGGATACGTTTGGCGGCGGTGTTGATTAACAGCGCTATTCGGTCGATATCCTCATCGGTAAAGGCAGCAATTTGCGAAAACTGGCGTATTCCGTGCCGATTGAGCGCTTTTTCGAGCACAGGTCCAATACCCTTAACCTGCTGTAAGTTGTCGCTGGTGTCGCCGGAATTGGCTGACTGACGGTTGGGTGCCAGAGAGGAGGGTGAGGGCGCTGCTGACAGTGGCAAAGGCGCTGGCTGGGTGGCGCTCGTGGCTGCGAGTTGGTCGCGTTGCAGCTGTGTACTTCGCAGTTCACTTTTGAGCCGCGTGATCTCCAGCTGGTAACCCTGATTGTCTGACGACAGCACATCAATTTGTCGGTGCAGATCGGATTCGGTGGTATCGGCCAGATTAAGAGCCGGTGCCTGAATACTTGCAGGGACCTTTGTCAGGTCTTCAATGGTTGATTTGTGGCGTTCTACCTCAGCGATCAGTCCGACAATTTTGTGTTTGTTCATCGCCAGGCTGTGATTCAGCGTCTCTATTTTTGCCGCCGCCTCTCTTTCCTGAAATGCCAATGCTCGAGCCTGGTCCTCGAGTTTCGTGTTGTATTGTTGTTTTAGTTTTTTTAACGACTCACGAAAGGTGATTAATTCCTCGGTGTGTCGTCGCCGGGTCTCTTCATACGATTTGCGGATAACCTGAACCGTATCGTGTTTAACACCAACAACAGGTATACCGTCGTCAGGTGGCTCCTGATCGCTTAATACCCGACTCTGTAGCCCCGGCGTGTGTCCGTTCGACGTGTTTTGTTTCGGCGTATCTTTCGCAGCATCATTGGTGTGGTTCCGGGTTTCTGCGAGACGGGTGAGACTGTTGCTGTTGTGACTGTTTTTGTGGATATTTCGCGCAGATTGGGTGTTGGTGTGTTGCGTGCGATCAGTCGTATCGGTCAAATCTCCAATAATAGTCTGGTCAGCCAACGCATCGGTCAGGTCGTCTGAGAATCCCGGTGTCAGCGTCTCGTTAAATCCTGATAGTTGCGTCTCGTTGAGCGCGGCTCGTTGGTTCGATAGTCTGGTTTTGAGAACACTTAGGCGTTGCTCGCTAGCCTGAATGATTTCGATCAGGGTGTTTTTTTGCTGCTGAGAGATACGGCCACGTATCGCCCACCCCAGTATAAACAGCAACAACGCGCTACTGACACCGGCGAGCAACCACATCACCGGTGTTAATGGCAGCGAGGTTAGCGTGTGCGTCACCGAATCTGCCAGTGAATCAAACATTCGGGTTATTCTTCGTCCAGTGCCATGGACACCGTTGTGCCCACAGTGTCGGCGTCTGATGAACGGCGTTGATCGGCTGTCTTTCCGGTGATGGTATTGATTTTCTTGCGTGCACTGCCAACCCAGTCATCGGTCTCGATGCGTCCCGGAAAAATGCCCAACACGTCAGCGATGTACTCGATATCCTGTCGGGTGAACCGCGCGATTTGCTCAAAGCTTGTGATACCCAAAGAGCTCAGAGTGCGTGCAGCAACAGGTCCGATACCATAGATAGACTGAAGGTCGTCATTGACATCGGTGACGCCGAAATTATCGGTTTGGGTCAACGCGTCAGTGGATGGCTCGCCCGATGTTCGACGAATGAACGGGTCTGCTGTCAGACCTTCTGTCGGAGCTGATAATACGACGCCGGCAGAGGCTTTGGCGGTCTCGGCTACTGCAGCAGCGTCATCGCCGTGATGCTGTCGGCCGTTATCAGCTGATGCGCTGTGGTTTGATTCGGCTTGATCGTGTTCTGACCGTTCGTTGTCGGCCCGACCTTGGTCGAAGAGACTGGACTGATAGTTGCCGGAACCGATGCCAAGGTCGTTACCAGAGTGTTTACCAGAGCCGGTAACAGTGTCTTTGCCAGTTTGCTTGCCAACGACGTGACCGGTGTTATAAGCGGTGTCGTTGTCAGTATCTGATTTAAGATGGTCTGAACTGTGTGAATAGCTGCCCTTATCTGCACCTTGCTCATCTGCACCTTGCTCATCAGCACCTTGCTCATCAGCACCTTGACCATCAGAACCGGGGCTATCAGAACCAGAATTATCTGCACCAGAATTATCTGTATTAGGGTTCTCAGAGGCAGCCAGCCGTGATGCTGCGGCTGACGCATCTCTGGCTACTTGCTCTGACGAAAGCAACAGCCTTTGCTGGTTGAGATCGGCTTGCAGTTTAGTGACAGCGCTCTCGCGGTTTTCCAACTCGCGGTTGCGCGTAACCAACACGTTTTTATCGTGTTCGACCTGGCGCAGTTCGGCCTCGTGTTTCTGCATGAGTTGTCTTACCAACAACTGCGATTTTTCAAGATTTTGTTGTAGTATCGGTACTTGCGCCGTTTCTTCGCGGAGCAGGGCGACGGCTTCTTCAGAGCGGTATTTAAGCTCACGAAAATCATCTTCGATCATGCTGTTGTCAGTCTCTGCCTGATTCAGCGCAAGCGACTGCTTCAGCAGCTCTACTCTGAGCGCTTCCTCGCGCCGCGCTGCTCGCCAGCCATTGACAATCCAACCGACGGCTCCGCCTAACAGAGCTGCCAGCACGAGGCAAAATAAAATCTGAGTCAGCAGGTAAGCCATGTTGTTCTCTATTTTAGATAGACAAATTCAATGCGACGGTTTTTGGCGCGACCTTCCGCAGTTGTATTATCAAACAAGGGTCGGGTTTGTCCGAAACCCTGAACCACCAGCTGCTGCTCAGTAACGCCACGCGCAACCAAAAAGTCTGCAACGGCTCGTGCGCGTATTCTGCTGAGCTCAAGATTGCGTTCGGCATTACCGGAGTTGTCGGTATGGCCTGCTATTTTCAGGCTTGATTGTGGTGAGGACTTCAGCAGGCTTGCCACTTTTAGCAGCACGCTCTCGCTGCTCAGGGATAACGTGGTGCTGCCAGGCTCGAAGACCACGGCGGTCGCATCGATGCTGTCCAGCGATTCCTGAAAACGCTGCTGTTCTGCGCGCGCAATGGCCCGCGGGTCGAAGGTAGTCATGTCATCGACGACGACTCTGACACCATCGATCTGTCGAAGCTTCTCGACGATAGCATCACGGTTGGCGCCAGCCTCTCCCTGACTGTTGAGTCGCCCTGACAGCGTGACATCGCGTCCGTCTACGTCGACTACAATGGCATTGGAGGGCGTGTTGTCGGCTCGAACGTTAAAGGCACTGGCGACGTGAGAGGCGACGGTCGACTGAATACTGGCCTGAATACGGCTGACGTCCTGCAATACACACGCAACCAACGCCACAGAGGCCACAGCAGCGGCTATCCATGGGATAAAACCGGGTTTGGTCACTCTGATAAGGTCGGGATTGATTAGGTGGCTGTCCATCACCCGCTATAGTAAATAGTCAACGCGGGCAATGCAAAACAAATGCATCTGATAAACAGAGGCTGAAGCGCGGGTCTTGGTGTTATTGTCAGAGGCTTGTCGGGTGCCGCTGGCCTGCCGAGGTTTTGGCCGGGACGTTTGGCTGGGACGTGTAGCGTGGACCTTGAGCGGGAATGTTTAGCGGGGTTGTTTTCCGGCAACGACACCACGGGTGCGAGGTGTTGACTGGTTGGTAGCGCTGGTCGGCTGCCTTGTTGCCCGTCTGGTCGCTGGTCTGGTGGCTGGTCTGGTCGCTGGTCTTAGTGCCTGTTTGGTTGTTGGAGCATGACCGGCTGCGGTTGGCTGGGTGCCGGGTCGTGCTGTTTTAAGTTTGGTAATAGGCACCGTGTTGTGCGCTGGTTTACGTGTCTGGATAGAGACCGGCGCTGGTGTTCGCTGATGCGCTGCATCGTTGGAGCTGACAGGTGCAGCAGGCTGGGTTCGACGTGCCGTGCCCTGTGCTTTCTGCTCATCGCGAAGGCGGGTAAGTTTGACGTGTCGAGCAAGTGTTGTAATGTGGTTTTTAAGTGTTGCAACAGAGCTTTCGTACTCGGTCACTGCGGCTGCATGACTGCGATTGGTGTTTGCGAGTTTGGTATCGGTGTTGACCAACAACGCGTGCTGCCGCGCGAGTAAATCACTTTTGGCCGTCACTGACTTCAGCGCTGTGCTCAAATGCGCTGACAGCTTGCGCATGTGGCTTTTGGCTTCGAGCACTTCGATGGACCGCAAGTTTATTTCAGCCTGCATGGTCGTGATTTCCCGACGTACACTGCGTTTGCAGAGCTGCCAGCCGATATAGCCACCCAGCGCAAGGCAGGTAATTGCGATTAGAATGAGTGCCGGAAAAGATGTTATGTAACTTTGCACGGGCCTTGTTCCCTGAGACAGGCGTACAGTGTGTCATTCCACCCTAAACTTGGCAACGCTGGCGCCGTTTTAACTTGACGGAATCTACAGTTTTTTACCCGGAACTGTGAGCTGTCACCGTTTGGGACGTTTGGGTGCTTTGCGACACAGCAAAGCTACGCTAAAACAATTAATATAAAATTATATAAATCAATGTATTACATAATATACAAAGAAATGACATTAGCTTCGTGTCGCGCCACCGAAAATTGTGACAGCACAGACGGTTTTACCGATGAGTAATGCGGCCAAAGGCAAAAACAATCAAATTTTACGCAGTATTCGGTATTTGCTGGATCTGCCCGACGGCACGGTTGGGCGGTGGATCAACAGTCAGGGGCTGGTTGCAAGCCCTGATGATGTCGCCGGTTGGTTATGTCGTGACGTTGAGGATGGCTTTAAACAGTGTCCTGACGAGGCGTTATCTGCGTTTTTGAATGCTCTGATCGAAGAGCGTCGGGGTCAGCGTGATCCGCGCATGCCGGTTGAGCCCACCATAGACAACAACGCCGTGCTACGTAAACTGCGGATCGCTTTTACCTTAAAAGACCACGACATTGTGGCAATACTCGCTGGCAGCGGTAAACAGTATTCCAAGGCGCAGATCAACGCACTGTTTCAAAAACCGACCCACAAGAACTTCCAGCGATGCGGTGACCAGGTGTTGCGCCATTTTCTGACTGGTTTAACGCGTCGTTATCGGCCGGAAACAAACGCGCCAAGTCATAAAAATACGGACCAAAAAGATGTTGGCAGGATTGATTCTGAAGAGGCAGCCGAGCGAATAGCTGCGGGTTCCGAGGCACAGATGCCAGCGGTTGCCGCTGAAGGGTCACCATGGCAAACCGTCAAGCCACGCCGCCCAAAACGCAAACGTTGATAATCGGGGTTATTAGCTGATCATTAACCTGGGTAGCGCGAGGGCAATACCCGGTACAAGAACCTGAACTAACCGATTTTCATGGTGCTGAGGTCGGTTAATTGCGCCTCGGTTAACGTGTTTGCCGGTCTGTCACCCAACAGCAGTTGAATGCGCGCACTTTCCTCGAGTTCTTCAATCGCAAAAACAGCATCACGCAATGATTTAGCTGCCACCACAGGTCCGTGGTTTGCGATCACGATGCCGTTGTATTTAGCGGCCAGTTTCTCGACCACCGGTCCCAGTGCTTCGTCGCCCGGTCGGTAGTAGGGTGCAAGGGCGACTTGGCCGACTCGCATAGTCAGGTAGGGCGTGTACGGTGTAATCATGTTGTCGGGATTAATGCCTTGAAGACACGACAGACAGACAGCATGGGTCGAATGAAGGTGAGACACCGACTGCCGGGACGGTTGAGCGCGATACATCGCCAGATGCAAAAACGCTTCTTTGGTGGGTTTGTCGCCACTCACCCAACGACCATCATCATCGAGTCTGGAGAGCTGTTCGGCATCGAGAAAACCGAAGCTGGCATTGGTTGGGGTCATAATAAAACCACCGTCCACTCTAACGGACAGATTGCCGGTGCTGCCTGCGGTCAGTCCGCGTTCAAATAAAGACCGGGCCAACAGGACCATGTCGTCGCGCGCTGCGGTTTCTGATTGCATACGGTGAGTCAGTCCTTGGCAGGTAGTCGGTGGATGTCAGTGTGATTCAAGTTGTGTCAGCGCCTTGTGAAAGAAATCGGGCTGGCCAAAGTTGCCGGATTTCAGTGCAAGGGCGACCGATTCGCCTTTAACACGCGTGTAGGTCCACGGCACACCAGGCGCTATCTCCGGGCCGATCCGAAGCCGGTCGACACCGAGTTGTGCAGTGACCGCACCGGAGGTTTCGCCACCGGCGACGACGAAACGTCTGACGCCGGTATCAAATGCCGCCGCAGCCAGTGCTGATAATGCGGATTCTACGAGCGTGCCTGCAGCCTCTACACCAAGCTCAGACTGTACGTGTTTAACCTGTTCCGGATCGGCACTGGCAACAATAAGTTTGGGGCTCTCCGGTGGTATTGATTGCAGCGTGCTAATTAGCCGCGGTAGTTCGCTCTCGTCGCGTGCCAGAACCAGTGGGTCGACATCGATACTGGTCGCGTGTGAGCGATAGGCGGCGACCTGCTGTCGAGTCATACTGGAGCAACTGCCACTGAGTACAATTTGTCCGGCGCCCGGTACCTCGGGTGCCGCGCTCTGTGAACTGTGTTGCGTTAACCCGGCCCGTGCATAGAGTGCAGGTAAATACATCGCGATTGCGCTGCCGCCGGTTAGCAGGGGCCAGTCATGGGTTGCCTCTGCGATGACGCTCAGATCATCAGCCTCGATGGCATCGGCGATTATGTGGCGAACACCGGTAGCCTGATAGTGTTGCAAACGTTGTGTGACCGCGGCAACACCCTGACGAATATCGCTTAACAGCAGGTTGCCAACGGTTTCTGCTGCATCAACTGCTGCGATTTGCGGTGCCAGCAGGCGTGCCAGGTTGGCATCACGCATCGGTGTTAACGGATGATGTTGCATTGGGCTTTCATTCAATAACTGTTGTCCGACATACAGGTAACCCATATACACCGAGCGACCGTTTTCCGGAAACGCAGGACAGTAGAGCGTTCGGTCAGTGCCGAGTTGTTTCATCAGCGCGAGGCTAACAGACCCGATATTGCCATCTGCGGTCGAGTCAAAGGTAGAGCAGTATTTCCAGAAAAAGCGCTGGGCACCCTGTTGTTGCAGCCAGGCAAGTGCCTGTGTCGTTTGTGCAATCGCCTCATCAACCGGTGCCGTGCGGCTTTTCAGTGCGATTACTTCAAACGCCGCTGTATCGTCGGTGGCCAGCTGGTCAGTTGCGTCAGGCACACCAATACGAAGATTTACCGTTGCGCCCGTGCGGGCCAGAATGCCGGCGATGTCGGTTGCACCGGTAAAGTCATCTGCTATGCAGCCGAAGTCTACAGCCATGTCTGTTCTGCCGTGTGTTAAGTCATGAAGTGGGCGAGGGTGCCCTGAGGGTTAACATGATAACGGTTCAGTCATCGCAAACGCAAAATCCGAAGACCCCAACGCCAGTGGTTGAAAGCCGGTTTTTGTCTGGACGCCCATTGACTATCAGGTGGGATATCAGTCGCGAATGTCAGGTGCGAATGTCAGGCGGGCGTGATCGCCGAGCCGGATGAGGCCCGATAAGCGCTTGCGAGGACGCCGACCAGTGCACGGGTCAGAGCACTGGCCAGAGCACTGGCCATAACGCTTACTTGGGCGCTGGTGAGTGACTCACTGCCGCCCATTGTTGAGTTTGGGCGGCTCTTTTGTGCGTAGCGCGTTGAGGTTCAGGACGCTTTTTGATTCAGTATCGAATGCTGAGTGCAGTCGATTTCGTCGATGAGTAAATCCAGCGCTTGGGGTTTTTGTAAACCGAACCCTTGCGCATAATCAACACCCAATCGCTTCAGCGCCTGTGTGATTTCGGTGTTCTCGACGAACTCGGCAATTGTTTTTGCACCCACAGCATGTCCGATTTCGTTTATGGCACGCACCATTTCCAGATCTACAGAGTCGGTGTTGAGGTGGCGAACCAGTGAACCATCAATTTTAAGGTAATCGATAGGCAGGTTTTTCAGGTACGCAAAGGTCGAGAAACCCGAGCCAAAATCGTCCAGCGCAAATCGACAACCCAAGGCTTTTATGCGATTCATAAAATCACGTGCCAGATCAAGATTATCCACTGCTGCGGTCTCGGTGATTTCAAAGGCGATACGGTTAGTATCAATACCGCTTTTGCTGAGCGTCTGTACTGTGAAGTCCAAAAAGCTCTTGTCAATAAAGGACAAACCCGACAGATTAATCAGTAGCCTTGGTATTTCATAGTCATCCTGATGGGCACGGACCCACTTAACCACATTGGTGACAACCCATCGGTCAATATCACTCATGATATTGTATTTCTCTGCCAAGGGTATAAATTCGGCAGGCGAGTACAGTTTGCCTTGTGGACACCTGAGTCGCAGCAATATCTCACAGTGTTCCATTTTGGGTGTTGGGCCCTTGATGTTAAACACGGGTTGATAAAACAGTGTCAAGCGCTCGTCTATCAGTGCTTCTCGCAGCGTTTTAATGCCAGCGATATCATTGCGGTATTTAACAACTTCCTGATCATTTTGAGACGCAATATGAACCCGGTTGCGACCGCCTTTTTTAGATACGTAACACGCGGAATCAACGTTACGCAGCAGCGACTCCAAGTCAACGATATGACCATTTATAACGGTGACACCGATACTGAGGCTAACTTTAAATTTTTGGTTGTCGTAGTTAAACACATACGCACTGACCCGCTGCCTGAGCGACTCTGCCAGAGCGGTGATTTGACCGAAGTCATCAGCGCGGGTGATGATTGCAAATTCATCACCACCAATACGTGCCAGCACATCGTCTCTGGGCAGCAGTCTGCGCATCAATGCGGTAATTTCAATTAACAATCGGTCGCCAGCCTGATGTCCGCAGGTGTCGTTAATGATTTTAAACCGATCAAGGTCAACATACATCAAACCATAAACATGTTTGTTATTCTGGGCAGCGATAATGGTTTTCTGTAAGCGCTGTTCAAACTCACGCCGGTTGATCAGGGCGGTCAGATCATCATGACTGGCCAGATGTGCTATTCGAGCATTGGCGCGGCTGACGCGGCTTATCACGACAAATGAGATCAGCAGTCCAAGCGCAAATGCCACCATGGCAATGAGGATAAGTGATTGTCTGATTTCCAAATAACGCTGCTGATTTTTATCCAGCTCCTCGGTGGCTAACTCTTTTTCCAGATTTACCAAATCGTTCAAGTGATTCAGTAAAACGAATTCTTGCAACTGGGTTTCCTGGATTGCGGCGTGCAACTTGTCTTTGTGATTGACCGGACTGTGTACTAAGGTATGGACACGGTTATAGGCTTCATTAATGCGGCTGTCGGTTGATGCGATTTTTTCAAGCAGTTGTTGCTCACGCGTCACGATTCCCTGTTCCGACAACCAGAGACGATGGGTGTTGTAGGCTTCGGTAAATTGCATCAGGTCGTCACCGATCTCGGCACGCTCGGCAGGTTCTGTGACCAACTGTAACAACACCACAGCATTTGCACGCTGTCGGATCAGGTCGCGCATTTGAAAGGTTGTAGAGCTTTTGCTGGATACACCTTGGACAAGATTTGCCATGCGAGTGTTGACTGACTGAAGTGTCGCCAGCGACAGCCAAACTACGGCAATCATGAGTAAAAAGATTGAGGCAAAACCTGTCGTAATGACAGATTTGGTACTGGCTGATTTGTAGACTGGTCTGTTCATTCTGCGTTTATCGCTGACGTGGAACTGTCAGTACATCAATGAGAAACACTGTTTTATCTTCTACTGTAGACATATTATTTTTGTTCTCGTAATGGGTGGTACAGCCAGTGTTTTTCGCCGAGAACCGTTGCAAGCAGTAGGGACTGATTGTCGTGTTACACCGTGGCACGCATAGAGCGAGAGGGCATCTGGCCAGAGTGTCAATCGCCAGCTACAGGGCGACCAGCCATCGTGCAATGACTGACCGGTTGTTAACCGGTGGCTGACGAAAGGTCCGATACCGCGTCCATACATCGGTATCGACCTGTCCTGGAATTGTTTGAATGTGTTGGTGGTTTGTACGACAGATTGAACGGTTGTTAAATCTGTGAAGTGGTTTGTGTTTGCTTGGCTACCTGATCGACTGCCCGTTTGTTTGCGTGGTGGCCCGAAATGGTTTGGGGGTCGCTTGGAGGTCGGTTGTGAGTCGCTTGTGGGCCGCTTGGGTTGCTGCTCTGGTTTGTTGTCAGGCAAAGATGCCATGAATAAAGAATACACCCGGTTCTCTTCGTTCACTGTAGACCCAGTAATGAACGCCGTGTTGATCTTCTGCAATGTAATAATCCCGCCTGACATCAAGTGTTTCCCACCAGCCATTTTCAATACGCTCGGCAGAACTTTTAATCACCAGGCGTTTGTTTGAAGGGGTTGGGTGCTGTAACAACCATAAAGGACGGGCCGGATAGGGTTTGTCGGTGTCTGTACTGACGGGGGTGTCGGGTGACCAGGATCGTTCGGGGCGGTGGTCACTGACGGAGGAGGGGCTGTAGAGTTTGTGTCTGCCCAAACGGGCACTTAAGTTGTCGATAACCTGATTCACACTGGCCGATTGGTTCAGGCTTTTTTGAAACAGATCACGTTCATCACGTGCCACTGTTTCCAGTTCGTCGGTGGCAAGGGTAATAGCGGTAATGGATTGTGTGAGGGTTGTCTGTTGTAGACGCTCTGTGACAATACGGTACAGGTGTCGATAATCAGCGGTAGCTTCCAGGAATTTAATGGTGACCTGTGTGCCCTGACTGTCAGTTTGCCGGTTTTGTGTTTTGTGATGATGTAGCGTCACGACCATGGATTTCACGCCTGAGTCGTGAGTTCGGAGAAAACCACCGAGTGCACTCATCAGGCGATTAAGCGGAAACTGTAATGCCTGCACATCCGGAGCTTCGAGTGGGAGATCGAGCCTTTCGGAAAAGGTGTCCGGTACACTAAACGCGGTGCAAACCTCGGGTATGTCTCCGAGCAGACGTTGAACCAGATCACGACACGGTTGCCCAAAGCGCCGTGTCAGCGCCGGTGCCGGTATTGTAAAAAGATCGCGGCAATACTTAATGCCCGATTTGTGTAAGCCTTTGAGCGTGCGTTCATTCAGAGGCAGGTGCTGAATGCTGATGTCGCCCAGCACGGGCTGTAAACGTTGTGTGGTCAGCACACCTGTTTTCTCACCAACATTTGCAAAAAGGCTGGCAGCAGCAGGCGTAGGTGCAATACCCAGTTGTAGGGTGAGTCCCTGTTGTGCGGCATCGTGCCGTAGGGTTTTAACAAAGTTCTCCAGCCCGCCGAACAAATGAAGGCTGGCTTCGGTTTCAATCAGTAGTGTGTCAGGCAGGCGCGGGGTGACCCAGGACGAATACTGCAAAGCCCACAAACACAGATGCTCAAGATGCTGCGCCTGGACGACGGGATCATAATCGACGGTTTGCAGGTCGGGCACAATGGCGTAGGCACTGTTGAGCGCCAGTCCGGCGCGTATACCGGCATGGCGTGCTGACTCGTTGGCCGACATAACCCGTGATTGGTTACCGGTTTTGACCACAACAGCCAGCGGTGCTGAATACGGGGTAACAAATTCTGTTAACAGATCTCCCGACCTATCCTCTGCAGTGTCGCCAGATAATTGACCCGATAATCGACCCGATAATTGACCAGATGCCTGATCAGGCACGTCAGTGTGCTGATTGATGTCAGTGTTGGTTTTGTCGAGACTGTTCTTTTGGGGACAGTTTGTGTTTGCCTGCGTGGCAGGCGGATTATTGCCAGAGCTATTACCGGAATCATTGCTATTACCGGGGCCAACAGTGCCATTACCATTACCATTGCCGGGGCCGGGGCCGGGGCCGGGGCCGGGGCACAGCCTGTCGATATAGAGTTGCGGAAAATAAAGTGCTGTCCACAGCATAAGGCTAATTTTTTTTACACGGCCACTGAACCCCTTGAGGTTGATCAAAAAGTGATCTGTCCAAAGCAACTTGCCGGGGTTTCCCACCTCTTGATTTACAGATATCGATATCAAGGGACGCCTGCTGCACCGATAACACTAATCTGAAAGCTGCGGGCGAGTGAGATTCGGCTTCACTCTCGGGCCGATAAGTAACAGCCCAGCATTGTCCGGTTTCTGCGGCAAGTTGTAACCGGCGTTGTTTTTCGGCTTTGGACTGTTTGATCCATCCGACAACGGCGCTAAAGGTACCGGTTCGGAGTAGCTGTTCGATGGACCAGAGTGCTTCGTCATCGTTGTCGGTGTCGACAATTAGCAGATAGTCGAGGTGTAAGCCCGCATTTTCGAGTGCGGGTGCATAAGGTATATACGGCGGGTTAACGAGAGCGACCCATTTTCGTTGGGCTGTGAGTGATTTTAATGCGGGTAATAACAGGCTGAATTCGCCAATACCATATTGCTTGACCAGTAGTTCGGTGAGCGCACCCGGATGCCATCCGCCGCCGGGCAGCGCATGATTAAGTGTGGTAAAGCCGGTAGGAATAACGTCTTTTTGATACTGCTGCCGCTGGCCACGCCATAGAACTGGCTGTTGCCTGAGCAGTAGTTCAAGCGCCGTATCCACTGTTATCCAGCCTGAGAATACCGGCATAAACCCCTTCAATTGAAAACTCCTGTTCCCGCAGGTCTACCCGGATGGGCTCAAAGTCTTCGTTTTCGGGGAGTAGGGTGACAATATTGCCGCGGCGTTTAAAGCGCTTGACGGTCACCTCGTCATCGATGCGGGCAACAACAATTTGTTTGTTGTGTACTTGCGTTGTGGTGTGTACCGCGAGTAAGTCGCCGTCAAGAATACCGACATCACGCATACTCATGCCACGTACCCGCAACAAATAATCTGCGTGTGGGTGGAAAACAGACGGGTCGACAGAATAATAGTCTTCAATGTTCTCTTCAGACATGATGGGTTCACCGGCAGCAACATGCCCGACAACCGGTAGGCCGTGATCAGCGGGTGGCTCGGTGACCTGAATACCCCGTGATGTGCCCGGTATCAGTGAAATAACGCCTTTACGATCCAGTGCTTTCAGGTGGTCGTCGGCGGCAGTGGGGGACTTAAACCCAAAATGATCGCAGATGTCGTAACGTGTTGGTGGCATGCCAGTCGCCTGAATGTGCGACTGGATCATCTGAAGAATTTGTTGTTGGCGTTTGGTCAGTTCCTGCATGTCACGCTCCCGGCGTTATGGACTAAAGCAGAGAACTGATTATATTTACAGTTAAGTCATTTGGCAAGGTAGTTAACGTGATTCCACACAGTCGACAATAATTCTGCCAATGCATTCACAGTCTTCGATAGAGAATGTCAGCGGCAGTCGCAGGTCGAATAATGTGCTGAGAATCCGGTCAGTCTCGGGCATTGATTGAGCTTCAACATAACCCCAGCTGGTGTGATTGCTGGTATAACCGGTAGGGCTGTCAGCACCAAACCATTTCAGTTCAACGCCACGCTGGCTGCAACGCCCCAGAAACTCAATGCAGTCGGTGGCCTCATAGTCTGGCACGCGGAACTGGAGCGAACTGCCAACAAAATACTCTTGTGCGGGGCGAGACGGCAGCACCATACGTGAGTGACGGGCCAGCACTGTTGCCAATGCATAATAACGTTCGTTCCACCGTGCACAGTTTTTGTCCAGCTGCTTTAACTGTGGTCTGAGTATGGAGGCCCGCAGGTTGTCGAGTCGGCCACTCATGTTGGGCATGTCCAAACGGCTCGATTCAAAGTAGGTCAGTGGTGGTCCTGCCAAGTGACGATCGTAGAGCATATACGAGCCGGAGAGTACCGTGGCCCGACTCATCAGGGCTGCGTCGTTACTGACCAACAAACCACCTTCGCCGGAATTGATATGCTTATAGGTTTGTGTACTGAAGCAACTGGCAATACCGTAACTGCCGCTGGGCGTATTGTTCCAGCGAGCACCCATGGTGTGTGCACAATCTTCAATCAGTGCAACGTTTTTGGCTTGCAGCAGTGGCATTAGTTTTTCCATATCGACCAAGTGCCCGCGCATGTGCGAAAGCATCAATACCGTAGCTCCGCTGCTCTCAATTTTGAGGGCAAGATCATCGAGGTCGATGACCAGGTCTTCGTTGGTTTCAACCAATACCGGCACACCGCCAGCATTGACAATAGCGCCGGGTACCGGTGACAGCGTAAATGCATTGGTCAGCACAGCTTGGCCGTGCTCAAGCCCAAAGGCTCTCAGTGCAATGTGTAGAGCATAACCACCCGACGTGCAGGCAAGGCAATACTCACTACCCATGTATGCAGCAAATTCCTGCTCGAGCGTTGCGACCTCCGAGTGTCCTTGCTCATCGACGTTATAACGATGTAACCGACCACTTTTTAACAGGGTAACCGCCTGTTCAATGGCCTCATCGGCAATGGGTTCTTGCTGCGTAAAATTGCCGCTGAAGGTTTCGGGTTGTGTTGGGTTGGTTTGGGTCATTACTTCACTTCACTACAAGGGATAACTGCCACGTTTATTGCCACTGTCTTGCATGACTGACAGGGCTGCTTGTGGCGGTTGTCTGTAAGGGCGGTTGTTTTGGGCTCTTCACTTGAGCAGTACTGTTTTGGTCACCGGCACAATGTTGGCGGTTACTGCCTGCGTGTCTCTCGCTGGGCGCTAAGCCGGTTATCTTGGGTGATCAATAACGCCACAATTGCGCCACTGATAGCACCGAACAAATGACCTTCCCACGACACACCGGTTTGAAACGGCATGATGCCGCGCAGAAAAGCGCCACCGTAAAGGAATCCCACACACAGTGCAATCACGACGAACAGTGGTTTTTTTTCAAAGAGAGCAATAGCGACCAAAAAGGCGAGTAAACCAAAGACCAGTGCACTGGCGCCAATGTGTAGGGCAGACCGTCCAAACAACCAAAGTAGCACACCGCTGAGGAGCGTTATCAGGAGCACAATGGCAACCGTATTGGCTTGTGTACGCGCCAGCGCCACCAGTGTGATAACCAGCGGGATGAGGTTGCCGGTGAGATGGGTCCAGTCCTTGTGTAAAAAAGGCATGGCAATAATACCGGTAAGACCGGATAACCGTCGTGGCACCAGTCCGAAGGTTTCGAGCACCAAGAATCTATCGAGCAAGAATACGATCAGCATCGCCCCGACTAACAGGGCGATACCTTTCAGATCACGTGTGATGCTATGAACATGTTGTGGGTTAACCCATCGGGACACGTGTTGACTTCAGCCTGGTTGACTAACGGTTGGGAGAATTTGACTGCGCCAGTTTAGCAGCTTGCGCCACCCATTCTTCACGTTCGATACGACCGGCAAAATCAAGCACATCATTCACCGCCTTGATGTCTTCCTCGGTAAAGGCCGCTACCTGGAAAAAATGAAAAACGCCTTGTTTGTGCAGTTTTTTCTCGATCACCGGTCCGACACCGTTAATAAGTTTCAGGTCGTCCGGTTTGCCACCGACGGCCGCGTCCAGAAAACGGGATGCCGACAGTGAGGGCAGCGTGGACGCCGATTGATCACGGTCATTTGACCCACTTTTGTCGGTGTTCTGCTGTTGCCCTGATGGCGTTGAAGTACCGGCACGTCGCTGACCGGAGGGCCATGAATAGTTCGACCCCGAACTGCCTGACGGAGTCTGTGAACCACCGAGAATGCCCTGGGTTGAGCTGCGGCCGCCACTCGTGGCATCTGCAGTTGAGCCTGATACAGCGCCCGAGACCGACTGACCGGCAGAACCCCAGCTGGTCGCTGTGTTTCGCGGACTGGTATCACGGGCAACATGTTGTGTTGCTGACCCCTGTCCATATCCCTGACCTGAACTAATCCCGGAACGTTGGCCAGGTGTTTGAGACTCTGACGCTGATGTGTTCGCCGTCGTAGCGGCTTTTTGTCGCACACCACCATCGGCTGCCTTGCCTTGGCTGGCCCAGGTTGATCCTGAACTGGCACCGGTGGCACCACTTGTGTTGGTGCGACCATTACCGTGATTGGTTTGACCAGAGGCGTGTGCACCGGCCGAGCCGTTATTGCTTGTCTTGTTACCGCCTGCCGTATTACTGCCTGGCGTATTATTGCCAGTGTTGTTACCGCCTGCAGTGTTACCGCCCGTGTTGTTGCTGCCCGTGTTGTTTCCTGCAGCGGAGGCTTGGCTCGAAGACGCTGAACCGGTAGATGAACCCGTGTCATTGTTCGACGCCTTGGCAACAAATCCTGCGGCTCCGGCTGCAGCTGTAATACCGGCTGCACCGGTAACACCGGATCTGTGGTTGGCGCTCGATTGTCCGACCGTACCCGATGCACTGCCCGACGCGGCACCAGGAGCCGAACCTGATGCTCCG
>CALDUO010000085.1 GCA_937923745.1 uncultured Granulosicoccaceae bacterium | reverse complement strand
TTAACGAAGTTGTCCTAGCAAAATCACACTATATAAATATAAATGCTTAAAGCTATGGATACTTTCGTCGTAGTTGGCAAGATCTACCCTATCAACGCAAGCACCCAAGTAAGTTACTCGATTCAATTGTAAAAGAGCTTTGGAGATGCCGAAGAACCTGCTTCGGCAAAGCTGCATGGACCTGAATAAGTCCGTTCAGCTGAGTTCGAGAAGTTTAAGGAAGGTTGAACTCGTTGTCAACCGTTTGCTGAAATATTTTTTAACGTTCAAATATGCCAGCGTTCTGTACTTCTCCTTACACTTTTCTTGGCAGTTGGCTTTATCTGCAAAGCTTTAGACTTTCGCCTTCTGGCCTGCATTGAACCGGTGCCTCTCACCGAGCGTGTACTGCTTCGTTGCTGCGGTGAGGCGGCGAATTATAGAGATGTGACATGGTACGTCAACCACTTAAATTAACTTTGTTGAAAATAATTTTTGTCAACGTCTTTTTCAGTGATATCGACTCACCAAATCCAGCCATTTTTATCCACTACAAACCAGCTGCATTTCTATATTCATTCCTACATATAGGCCGTAGCCATATGTTTGTTATACATTTTCATTGCCCTTTGGGTATAATTACTCCGGCCATTGGCATGGTTGGGTATACCTGTAGGCACTGCCCCTGTGAATTGGTGTAATCATTGTGTATCGGTGTCTTCATCCCGTATTTCGCAGTAGCCGGGATGTTGCAAGTATCAATTGATTACGCGCCGCTTCGAACTGGATCGTTTCGGACTTCCCCGTTTCGGACTCCCCCGTTTCGGACCTGGGCGGGCAGATCAGCCGTGGCCCGCGCGTTAGTGACCGGGGCGACACTGAAAAACACCAAAGGCTGACCAAACAATGAAGCCGATGGCTTGGACTACTGATACATCGATTCAAGCGTAAAACACTGTTCGAGCGCGGCGCCGACAAAACACCATGCCAGACAGTTTTAACGGCACAGCTTTACAGGCCAACAGTGCACGGTAACGGTGAAGCCCAATGGCGGTACCTTATACGGGGTGACCCGGCGAAAAAAACGCAAAGATCCGCGACGATTGTTCGCCAGACTATTTGCCCAATCGTTTAACAGTAGAGATCAACGCATAAAGCACTATACTCATGGACTGAGCTGGCTCAATAGCTTGGCTCAATAGCTTGGCTCAGGGGCCTTGCTTATTGGCCTTATACTTACTGCCCTTATATGGGCAAGCTTGCTGACCGGGTTTACAGGCAGACTGCCCAGTAAAAATACCCGATTAACGGGCATGTACCAATAGCGGATATTTGCGTAACCCGATGCAGATGGCCCTCTGTTGTGGTGTCGGAATACCGCCATAATCTGCTCTGATTGACACTGATTGTTGGCGTTGTGGTCGTTCGCGTTTTGGCCACCAGTGTTTTGGCCACTGATCGCAGAGTCTGCAGACAGTTGCAGATCGAGTAAAACAGGCAGCGCTACCCGGAGACGTAGTATCGGCCGGGTAAGCACACACTTAAACGATAATACGAGTACACAGCAGCTAGTGATCAGTGTGCCCTTTAGTGACGAGAACGGACGTTGAAACGAGAGTATCCAGATTTTTACGCTGACCGCTGGAGCGGCATTCAGGCTGCCACCGGTCGGTCCGCGTCGCCTGCTCCCCGCAACAGCGCATGGCCCGGAACGTGGCGTGCCAATCGCTCTGCATCGGCAACGGGCGGGCAGCCATCGGCATTTCGGTTCGGTCGATCGCGCGACACCATGCCAGGGGCCGTCAGACTACCGGAACCCAAATCGGGTGGCAGCGTAAAACGAGCGTCTATTGTCGCCGTGATTGTGGCAGGAGCTGCCGGTGCACTGGCAACCTCGTCGTCAACGGGTAATGTCGATGGCGGCTTCAAAGCAACATTGCTGACAACGGCACCAACCACAATTCCATTGCCAACCTTCCGCTTTGATGATGCCGATTCAATTATCGAGAACCAACTCAAAACCGCTCAACACTCGCAATTAGTCAATAATCACGGTGCTCATCGACCACACTCTGCCGGATTTGCCGCTCAGACACTGTTTAGCAGCGCACATCAGATGGCCGGTGAGTCAATTGAGGAAATCATTCCTGACACGCTGGCTTACGACGCCGAAGAACTCGTTGATACCACAGAGCCTCTAGACACCGAGGCTACGGTGGTCGCATTAGCCATCACCCCAAACACCACCCCAGCTACCAGCCTCGCACCGCTTGACAAAATTCTGCCTGCACAGAGACTCACGCCAGCGGTTTCAGCGCAAACAATTGCTCACGAAAATACCCGCACCGTTCGGGTTAAGTCAGGTGATACCCTGTCTGGCATCCTGAACGATAACGGCGTGTCAGCTGACGGACTCAAAACAATTTTGGCTGACCAGCTGGTGCAAGAGCATCTGAACACGCTTCGGGTAGACGACAAACTCGATTTTGAATTTGGCGTTGATGGCGCACTCAACAGCGTAAGCATGAAAGTAAATCGTGATACGCGCGTTCGGATATCACAGGTTCAACCCGATCAGTTTGTATCAGAAAGCATCAAATTGCCGCTGGAATACGAGCGTGTCGTGACCTCAGGCACCATCCAGCAGTCTCTTTATCTCGCTGCAGAAAAAGCCAATTTAAAACAATCAACCATTATGGAGTTGTCGGATATCTTCGAGTGGGAACTCGATTTCGCACGCGATATTCGTAAAGGTGATTCATTCAGCATTGTGTACGACCGACTCTACCGAGAAGGGAAATACATTGGCGATGGCGACATTCTTGCGGCCGAATTCATACGCGGCAACAAGGCTCACCGTGCCATTCGTTTTACCGATGACAACGGCCACACGGATTACTACTCACCCAATGGCGACTCCAAACGACGCGCGTTCATGCGCCACCCTGTTGATGTCGTTCGAATCACATCAAAATTTGACCCCAATAGATTACATCCGGTGCTCCACAAAATCAGAGCACATAAGGGCGTCGATTACGGCTCACCACACGGGTCACCCATTTACGCCACCGCCGATGGTATCGTGCAAACGGCTGGCACCAAGGGCGCCTACGGTAAAACCGTTATCCTGAAGCACGGCGACAACCGCACAACGTTATATGCACACATGTCCAAGATTGCCAAAAAATCGCGAGTGGGCGTCAGGGTAAAACGCGGTGATGTGATCGGATATGTCGGTAAAACCGGGCGAGTGACTGGCACGCACCTGCATTACGAATTCCGCATTGGCGGGAAACACGTTGATCCGTTGAAGGTGAAACTACCGAATGCACCCAGTCTCGACAAACAGTATCACGCACGTCTTAGAGCTGTAGCCAACGAATTATTGGCTCAGATGCGCAGCGTTATCCCAGGTGACAAGGTGGCCTCTCGCTAGCATCGGACGGCTGCTGACCGGAACAACTTTCCGGTCGCATGCTCTCTGCACTCGGCTCGGACTTGTCGGTGGCGTGATAGGCGAAGTTGCTGCTCTCAACCCGAATGGCTCGAGTGCGGTGAGTAAGCGCGAGAGCTGTCACTCTACTTGGTGTTTTTCTAAGCCAAATTTTCTTGGCCATATTTTCTTGCTCAGGCCATAATCTGGCCATAATTTGGCCATAGCCTGGCCATAGTAGATTCTGCTGGCAGGCCACGCCCCGGTCTGGCTACATTCTATTCTGGCTGCTGCCTGGCCTTTGGTCTATCTGTGCGTTAACCGGTACCTGCGCGTTTTATACTGAGAACGAGCTGCCACAACCACAGGTTGTTGTTGCGTTCGGGTTTCGAATCACAAACTGTGAGCCTTCCAGCCCTTCTGTGTAATCGATCTCCGCGCCTGTCAGGTACTGGAAACTCATGGGGTCGATTAACAACTTGACACCCTCTTTGGTTACCTCGGTGTCGCCGTCCTGAATGGTTTCATCAAACGTGAACCCGTACTGGAAGCCTGAGCAACCGCCGCCGGATACGAACACCCTGAGCATGAGATCGGGGTTGCCTTCCTCATCGATAAGCTCTTTGACCTTACCCGCTGCAGCCTCGGTGAAGATCAGCGGATCGGGCATTTCAAACTCGACGTCTATGTTCATTCTGTGTTCTCAAAAATACATGCGAAAAACGGAGACTCCGTCTTTATACGGCGAAACTAACTTACCCGACTTATTTAGTCAACTATTATGATCAAAGGTTCGGAGTGGCGCACTCTAGGGCGATAGCGCCAGTTGTTCCAGACCGGCTTTTTCGTCAAATCCAAGCATCAGGTTCATATTCTGCACGGCCTGCCCGGCTGCGCCTTTGACCAGATTATCTTCTATGGCGAGGATCACAACTGTGTCACGATTCTGTGGCTTGTGCACTGCCAGACGGCACATATTACTGCCTTTCACAGACCGGGTTTCCGGTTGCGAACCCAACGGCATTACATCCACAAAGACCTCATCCTGATATCGCTGCTGATACAGCGCCTGCAAATCTTCGAGGGATATATCCGACAATAATGTGCCGTACAGTGTGGCATGTATGCCCCGAATAATCGGCAGCAGATGGGGAGTGAACGTCAGCGCGACTGGTTGTTCGGCCATGGCGTTGAGTCCTTGCTCTATCTCCGGGAGGTGCCTATGCCCTGCCGTCGCGTAAGCCTTGAAGCTGTCAGATGCCTCGGCGAGCAGTGTGGCCACAGATGCTCCGCGCCCGGCGCCACTGATACCGGATTTGGCATCGGCAATCAGTCTGTCGGTATCAACCAAGCCCGCCTCAAGCAGTGGCAAAAATCCGAGTTGAACGGTGGTGGGATAACACCCCGGGTTGGCGACCAGACTGGCGGCAGCGATAGCCTTGCGATTGATTTCGGGCAACCCGTAAATAGCCCGTGGCACCCACTCCGGCGACGTATGCGTCAGTCCGTACCAATGCTCCCAAGTGGCCACGTCCTGTAACCGATAATCTGCAGAGAGATCGACAACTTTTACGCCTGCGTCCAGTAGGCTGGGTGCCTGCAGCATTGCAGTGCCGTTTGGTGTTGCGAAAAAGATCAGGTCACAGCCGCCCATCAGGGCCACATCGGGTTCAGAAAATGTAAGGTCAGTGGCACCGCGCAGTGATGGGAACACTGTGTCAAGTCGGGTACCGGCGTTGGCGCGGGAGCTGACAAACCCAACCTGTACGTCTTCGCGTGGGAGTAACAGCCGCAATAGCTCTACACCCGTGTAGCCCGAACCTCCGACTATACCGACCGTTTTCATTGTCAGATCCAAAATGTGTGTGGATCTGAGTCTACTTGATTTGCATCAGGTTGCCGACTCCCGGCAAACAGTTATGACGATACCTGCAGACACACTGGCAACACCTGCCTCCGTGCGAGGTTACGGTCACCCGAATTTGCTGCCCATTGTCGTCACTGGCAAGTCACTGGCAAATCATTCGCTGATCACTGGCACCTTTGCAATTATTGTCACCAGTGCCTCGGCCACACACCATCAGCTAACGCGGTCCGGAATAGTCCGCCAGCGAATCCCAACGCGCTGCATAGACATCAATACCGTGCACATAGAATACGGTGTCACCGGCGATCACAGAACGATCCCCGCCACTACCGCTGTAGTAAAGCTGGGCGTCAGAGCGCTGCTCGACAACCATGCTGCCGTGAAAGCTGACTGCCGCGTTAACGCCGGTGGTCACTTCAAACCCATGTAATCCGGTATAAGTCCAATCGTGCCATGCCGACGGACCTTCGCCAAACCGTGCCGGCCCTTCTGCGACGTTAATACCAAACGTGACGCGCGTGGGTTGCTGATCGTTACCCAACTGTACAGTCACACCATGATGATCGTTTAGCGCTTCTGCATAGGTGCCGCGTTTACCGATATCTACCGAGTTAACTTCAACAGGATTAGCCGGATCTGATACATCAAACAACGACATTTTCACACCCTGCACAAACGCACCGCGCTCGGCACCGTTTGCATCGGGCGCGGCGGCAATCGCCCCCCGCCCTATACCGATCAAGTGATTTTCTCCCACTGCCTGCAGGTAATCGGAGTAGCCCGGAATTTCAAGCTCACCGGCAACCACCGGATTCTCGGGGTCGGCAAAATCTATAACGTACAGTGGGTCGGTTTGCCGAAAGGTCACCAGATACCCTTTGTCACCCAGGAACCGTGACGCATACAGTTCCTCGCGTGGTTTGCCAATGTGTGCCGGAAATTGAGCATTCGGTAGTTCCGCAACCCGCTGTAACGAGCCATTGCCGTCAGCTTTCAGTACGCTGACGAGCACCGGGCTGGTCTCTGTGGACTGAACACCACTCATGGTTGCCACGCGTAGGTAACCGTTGTGGTAACTCATTCTGAATGGCTTCCGATCATACGACCAACCCAAATGTCCACTGACTGACCCGGAACCGTCATAGGTCAGTGCACCACCATTGATTGAAAACTGATGAATGTCAGTCTCGATTTGTGGGTCGTAAAAAGCAATATCGGCTTCGGATATCACTGCGTCATCTGGATCAATTGCGAGCGTTACCGGTTGGTCTTGATGACGGTAATCGTATCGTGTTGTCGCCAGAAAAATGCCTTCCGTTGATGCGTATAGAGTCTCTGTGGACCCAAGAAAACAGATGCTATCGGCAACGCTTAAATCGGTCAGATCTATTGCCGACAATGTGACAATATCAGCGGAATAAAATGATCGCTCCGATTGCGCGGGAACAAAGCAGTTGTTCGCGTCGGCCAGTGCCGTTACGTTGCCATCGCCCTCAGTCACCGACGGCAACAGCGTATCGATATCGGTTGCGTCAACGGTACTCTCCAGCGTGGCACGATCAACGGACCATGGGTCAATACCCGGTATCTCGGGATAATAACGCGACGCCACATACAGGTAATTACCAATTCTGCGACTGGATACGATCTGCCCGTCCAATCTCAGCTCGCCAGTGGCAACTGCTGCGCTGGCATCACTAACGTCAAACTTTTTGATGGATGAGCTCTGCTGATAAAACGCATAGGAGCTATCCCAGACACCCCAATAATTTTGTAACGATGAACTGGTTAAAATAAGATCGCTGCCGCCATTGCGTTCATTCAGGTACATACCATCAATGGATTCGTTGCCGATAGAGACGGCAAAAGCAGATACCTCCGTGGCATCAACACCATCAGCATCCAATGACATAATCCTGACCCTGGACTGAACCTGCGGGTTATACGGCAAACTGTCAGCAGCGAACGAAGTCACCTCAGGCAGCGGCTCCGCACCAAACCGGTACGTGTTGTCCAACACATACAGGCGGCTCCCTGCCGCGTTCACTTTGATCCGGTCCTGTTCGTCCACGCCGATTTCCTGCACGTTTGTGCCGGTGACTTCGCGTGCGTCGCTGCTGGTTGACTCAGCCTGGGCGCTGGCAGAAGCAGAGACAGAAATTGCTGTTGTTTGAACATCTGCCTCGGCAAACACAGCGTCAGTGCTGTCATCGATGCCGGAAGACACATTGTCACTGAATTGATTGAGTAACGCTGCACGGATCGAGGCAGCAAATTCGTCTTTGTTACCCACTCTGGCAAGACCGTTCGCCTCGATGGGTGACGTGCCGTTGTCGGGCACAAACGCGCCGGGTGACGCTGGCGTTGTCGAGCCTCCGCAGGCAGCCAACAGGATCGCCATTACGGCCACGCCCCCTACCAACACCGGTCGGCGAATCTGTATTTGCGTTTGTTGCATGGCGTTACCTCCTTTTGCTTGGGATTTTTTTCCCAATTTTAGTCTTATTTCGTCCGATTGCAAGAAAAATTGAATGTTTAACGGGTACTGATAGCCAAAATAGACGTCAGATTGTTAGATTCCAACCGGGCCAGTGGCCACACGACACAGCTGACACAGTTCCCGTGCCACAGACTGGCTACAGGCTAACCAGCGCGCAACCTGAGCCGAAAACAGGGCCAGAATTAGCGCCAAAGACAAGACCAGAACCACGGACAGGGCCAAAACAGAGCCTGAACTGGCATTTGTACCAGCGCATCGCTGCCTGTCAGATCGACAACCGGTGCTGCCCGATGTATGCCGGCCTGCAAACACCGGCGACAGAGACGGTCAGACACACCAGGCCCCCTATGGAGCTCAGGCGTGTTCAGAAAAACCCGGGAAGGTGATCAGTGAAGAGCATTCCTTGCGAGATAACATGGAGTGTTGGACTGTGGCACACCCGGCTTGTCTGGTTGCGATGGTGCCGGGCAATACTGAACGACGGACAGTACTAAGCGACCGGAAATTTTAAGCGACAGGCAGCACTAAGCGACAGGGAGTACTAAACGACAGGGGGTACTATGCAACGGGGAAAACCGAGCGACAGGGAAATTGCGGTTCAGCAGGCCCCACAGCTACAGGATCGGCTCACCAAATTGGCCGATGAGGGCGTAACAGCAGAACTTATCAGACAACAGTTCTGTCGCTACGATCGGCACCCAATGATCGCTCAAGAAGTCTCAGCAGCTCGTTTTCCCGATAGGGTTTCACCAGAAAACCGGACACACCCAGCTCACTCGCTTGTTGGCGACTGCTTAAATTACTGCGCGAACTGATGATCACTACCGGCAGGTGTGCAAGCAGCGGATTTTTTCGCACTGCACTCAGTACTTCAAAGCCCCCCATGCGCGGCATTTCCAGATCCAGCAACACCAGATCGGGACACTGCTCGTTGAGTTGCTCGAGTGCTTCAATACCGTCTCTCGCGACAGATATCTGAACACCATGAACACTGAGCAAACGTGTTGCATACGCGCGCATGGTCACTGAATCATCCACCACCAACACCCGTGAGCCGTTAAAGAGCGCACGGCTGTTCACCAGGTCGCCTTGGGCCGTCCCCGGCTGTCTCTTGTCGATGGTTGGCACGGTAGCAACCGATACGGTATGGTCGATCGCGCTATTCGGTAGCGCGGTGGCTAACAACGGGTCGTCATCGACCGGACTTCCCGCTGCCACGGATAGCCAGCGCCGGTTTAGCACCTGCATATCAGCGATAAATACACACCGGCCATCGGGTAATAACCCCGCCGCGCGCACCCAACCGAGCGACCGCAGTTGACTGCCCGCCAAATGCGTAATGAGCTCCCGATATCCCAACACAGCATCAACGCGCAGTGCAAGATGACGCCCCTGCACCTCGACCAGTACCGCCTCGTTGGCCATGTTTTTCAGAGATGCGGCATCGTGGTGCGCTCCCGTCATCATGTGTTCTACATGACAGGTGTTGTAACTCACATCGTTGTAAACACACGCATTGGCATCGCTAACTGACTGCACCGCATGCACACAGTCAACCGGGATACCCAGCGTCATCTCACCCACGGTGACCAATATGACCTGACTGATGGTGACTGGCTGAGTCACACTGATGGTCAGCCTGGTGCCCTCACCCTTGGCACTTGCCAAGGTTACCGTGCCACCCAGTTTATCAACCGCACGTTTGACAGCATTGAGACCGATACCCCGACCGGCATACTGATTGGCTTGTTGTTGCGTGCTTACACCTGATTCAAACAACGCATCGATCACTTCGTTATCGGAAAGATCTCTGAACCTTCGTTGAAGATCGGGCTGTTGTCTTAATTGGTTGAGGTCAACGCCAGCGCCATCATCTTCAACCGTCACGATGAGTTCGTTCGCCTGAAGCTCAACGGTCACCGTAATTTGACCCGACGCTTGCTTACCCTGCTGCAGTCGCGTCTCGGGCGACTCAATACCATGTGCTATCGCATTGGTGATCAGGTGCTCGATGGGTGACATCAGCGCTTTATGAATACCGCGGTCTATCTCAAGTTCGCCACCAATTAACTGCCAATTCACATGACGCTCAAGCGCACCGGCTGTCTGTCTGATCATACTGCCAAGACGCTGTGTGTGCTGGCTGAACGGAATTAATCGCGAACGCAACAACGCCTGTCCAATATCACTGCCTTGGCGACTGGCAGCGGCCAGTTGGCTTTCAGCGGAACGCAAACGCTCCCTTAACGTGCCTCGAATGGAATCAAAATCAGCCAGCATTTCATTGAGCTGCCTTGAATCCTCACGCAACCTGCTTTGCTGATCGAGTTCTTCTTGTGAGAAACGTGTGGTGGCATCGGTCATCGTTCCGTGCTCACCCAGTGCACTATTCGGCGCAATCAGTAAATCGGACTGATGTTGTAATTCCCGTAACTTGTATCGCAAACGATCAGTCGTTTTATCGAGATCAACCAGGCTCTCCCGAATCACCAACAGGTCATCTGACAAACGACTGTGACCCAGGTTAATACCGGTAGACAACTGAGTCAGCTCGCCGATGGATTGTGCATCAAGCCTCACCTGATCGGTCTCGGTCGCCACTGGCTGTGGCGTGTCGACTGTCGGGTGAACGTTGTCTGAGGTTGCATGACCGGTTGCACCGCCATCGAACAACGCTTGCGGAAGTACGGTGGTTCGAGGTTCGTCGCGCTGTGATCCTGCTGCTAACGGCTTTGTGTAAGGCGTAGGTATGATTTGGGTCAGATCTTCACCGGCTGCAAGTTTTACGGTGGCATTGCTGACACCTTCATCCGGTGATGGCAACGGTTGCGGATCATCCAGTGGTGATGTTTCGCCGAGTTGATTGATCAGCCAATCAAACTGCCCCAACGAACCGCCATTTCTGGCTTGCTCAAGATTCATCGTTAGCGCATCGATTACATCCTGCAACAAGTCATGTTGTTGGACATTTAAACCAACCGCTTCGTCAGTCACCCAACGTATCAGCGCACCCTCTGCAGCGTGGGCAAGATCGGCAATGGCATTAAACCGCGCCACCCTTGAACTACCTTTTAGTGTATGCAAGTCGGCACGTAAACTACTCAACGCCGGATCGAAACGCTCGGGTTGCTGCATCTGTTCAACCGCACCCTGCATACTCTCGAGAAGCTCTGCAGCCTCCTCGAGAAACAAATCCTGCAGTCCCAGCGTCGCATCCGACGAATCGGTCTGCGTTCTGAAGTGTAAAATAAAATCGGCCAGCCGCAGTTGTTGCTCGGCGATATCTACCGGCACTGCCTGCTGATCCGACAACGCATTTACAGCTTTGAATGCAGCATCAACGGTGTCGGAGACCAGTGCTCTTTCTGTGGTTGTATAGGGTTGTCCCAACACCAGCTTATGATTGGTGACTTCTTCCAGAGGTCCAATCAGGCTGGCGATGACTGGCACATTGGCCGTTCTGGCGCTGCCATGCAGTGTGTGCAATGAGCGCTGTAGCTCATGATCAGGCAACACTTGCGGGGCATGATCGAGCTGTTGCCGAATATCACCGAGGTGCAATTCAGATTCCGCAAAAAACACTCTGAGCAGCGTGTTATCCAAACTGGTATCGAGGCTGGTTTCGGTTAACGCCTCGGTCATTTGGCCCTGTGTGCCCTCGTCCGACGATTGGTCAAACGTGCTGTCGTTGTCGAATCGCTCTTCATAACCAGACGGTTCGGGCATCTCGTCCGAGTCGTCTGGCCTGCTGAAATCTGGCCTGCTGAAATCTGGCCTGCCAGCATCTGCGTCACTAACAACTGGGCCACTTGCAGCGGGTCCGCCATCAACTGGCTCGTTCAAATCCGACACGCCAAAACCCGAGCTGTTCAAATTAGGCGTACTGGACTCTGCTGCACTTAAATATGATGCTGCGCCAGAGACCGACGAATCAGCCTGGCTTTCGGCTGGATTGGCATCGACGATCTGTGTCTGATCGGTGGAATCAAAAAATGCCGGAAAGTCGGCTGTGTCGTCGAGCGTAGCGTCGGCGCGCACGGCATCGACTGGTGTTATGACACGGGTTTTGTCGAGTTCTCCGGTCCACCGGGCTTCATCGACTACTTCGGTTTGGGTGCCAGCGAAGACAGTTTCAGCCCACGGGTGATCCTCCAGTATTTCAGTCTGGTCGGCCAACGGTTGAGGTGACACAACCATGGTTGCATCTGACTGCAACACCACTGTGTCATTAACAACCACAGCATCAGTGTCATCGTGTGTCAGACGGCTTGCGCTTGTGTCATCGGCTGTGGCGTCGTTGGTCTCATGCGGTCCGACATCGGACTGCAGTTTTTTGATCAGCGGATCAAAGCCGTCAATACCGTCACCCTGATGATCAAAGCCGGTGCCGGTGCCACCCTGTGCTGTCGCATTGACCAATTGCGGCAATACTGCACTGGCTTCATCAACAATTGCTGTTACTGACGCTGCATGATTGCTGTGTCGACCGGGTACAGCACTATTTAATACTGTGCTCAGATAATCGCGATTGAGCGCCGCAAACCACTCGAGGGTGCGGGTATTTTCCGGTGCGCCATGGCGCTCACTGAGCGTTGCCAAAAAATGGTACTGATCACGCACCTGCATCAATGCCTGATCGCTTTGCGTTTGATGCCAGTCATTGATGTATCGATGAATTGCCGACATGGCCGACAGTGAGTCTTCAATAGCAGGCTTTGTGGTCAGAGTCAGATCACTGGGCATTAACGCGGTGGTCGCCTCGTACTCGGCCATGTCTTCATCATCACCCACGCCACCGGTCAAAGACTGCAACCGTTGCAACGCTATA
>CALDUO010000084.1 GCA_937923745.1 uncultured Granulosicoccaceae bacterium | reverse complement strand
GGCACTTTTTTGCAGCCGCTATCTGGACTGTTTTTGAGTCGTTCCCCTCATGATTGTTCCCCTCATGATTGTACCCTCATGGTTATTGCGCTCATGATTATTTCGGGCGTTATTGTGGGCTATATTCCAAGCCGTTATTGTCGGTATTTTCTGTCAAGCTACATCTGTTTTTTATGGGTGCCAAATACCTGCTCAGGCTTCTGTCTTTGTAGCGACAAATTCGATGGCAACGCCTGTATAACGCCATCACAGCAAGGGGTCGTTGTCAGACAGAAAACACATGCTTTCGATAAAAGCGCAGCTCTTCAATTGACTCTTTTATATCGTCCATTGCTTTGTGCGTACCCCGCTTTTTAAAGCCCGCAAGTGTCTCTGGCGACCATCGCCTGATCAGTTCTTTTACGGTGCTGACGTCAATGTTCCGATAATGAAACCATGACTCCAACTCAGGCATACCCCGGACCATAAACCGCCTGTCCTGACAGATGCTGTTGCCACACATGGGTGATTGCCCGCGGTCAACGTGAAGCGATAAAAAATCGATGGTTTGTTGTTGCGCTGACCGCAGATCATCTTGACTCTCCCGAATACGGTCAACAAGGCCAGATGCAGTGTGATGCTCGGTATTCCACGCATCCATGCCCGCGATCGCGTCCTCCGGTGTTGCTATCGCGATAACTGGCCCCTCGGCAATGACCGCAAGATTGGCGTCAGTGACTATCGATGCAATCTCGATAATACGATCGGTGTCCGGATCCAGCCCGGTCATCTCAAGATCCACCCACACCAGGTGGTCATTTTCTAGCTGCATGACAGTTTCCCGTTGTTGCTCAAGGCATCAGAGAGATGCACATTTACTGTGTCTAACCATTCAGCGGCCGTACCCACTCTTGATGGCAATGGAATACTTGAGGCCACAGTGATATCCAGCTCACATTATACTCGGCTATGTGTCGCGGGTCGCCTGCTCAGTTTGAGTGGCTCAGCGCTGCCCCTGTCAGCAGACTCGCGGATTGGTTTGGAAAGCGCGTGATAGACTCTGTGCTGCAAAACACCGCAACCCTATCTCTATCAGGACACCGCTCTGTTGCAATTTACTGGCATAGTCGTCGCAAACTTCGGATCAGCCGCCGCTGTGATGAACCTCGACGATAATCACGACACGACGGTTTATCGCGCCATTCCACTCAAAAAACTTGAGCTTATCGTCGCTGGCGACCGCGTGACCTGCAGTGGTCCCAATCGCGAGGAACTCAGAGTCTCTGCATTGTTACCCAGAGATACCCTGCTCGCCCGACCTGATCGGCGTCACCAGCTCAAACCACTGGCCGCGAACGTCACGCTGATGATTATCGTGGGTGCCATCGTGCCGCGCTGGGAGACGCGGCTGATTGATCAGTTTTGTGTCGTTGCTGAAAACGCCGGAATAGAGGCTGTGGTACTCATCAACAAAACCGATCTAATTGCCTCTACTCCAGACCCGGAGACAACACAGGACGACCTCGCTGACGTCCTTCACCGCTATCAACAGGTTGGCTACCGCACCGCGTCTGTGAATGCCACGGCCGCCGGTGGGGTTGATCCTCTGTACGAACTGATTCGAGGGCATACTGCTGTGTTGGTCGGACAATCCGGCGTTGGCAAGTCGTCGATTATTCAGCATCTGTTGCCAGATATCGCCATTCGCACCGGGGCTATTTCCGCGGCCACCGGAGTCGGTGCCCACACCACGACTGTGAGCTATCGTTATGAATTGGCCGAACTGAATGCAGCGCTCATTGACTCGCCCGGCGTTCGCCAGTTTCCGGTGGATCACCTGTCGACGACGGATATCATGCGCGGGTTCCGCGATATCCGCGCCGTGGCCGCCGATTGTCGGTTTAGCAATTGCAGTCACGACCACGAGCCCAACTGCGCGGTTCGCCACGGGGTCTCGACCGGCGAAATCGACCGCGGCAGATTTGATAATTTTTTGGCATTAACGCAGGAATAACACACCACTGAATGCAAGCCCAGTCGCCGACATCGGTCGAGGCAGTGGTATAATCAGGGTTTTACGCATAAAAATGACTGACTATCTCGATCTCGTCAACATAGCCGAACAGGAACAGTCCGGCGATCTTTTCGCCACCCTCGACGGCATCTACAAGCGCTCATCCCGAGTACCCGAGGGTTTTCCAAACGCAGTGATCTGGGAAGGTGGCAACGACACCGGGAACATTCAGCCGGTCGCGCATGCCTTTACCGACATGTTTGCGCTCAACGGCACCCTGATGGCACTCGATGTACTGGGGCTTCCCTTTCTCGGTGTGCCGATGATGGCGCAATATCGTCATGATCAACAACTTGCGCCACTCGACTGGTTTGGCAACCTCGATTACATCTCGCTGAAATGGTCAACCGCTGGTGATTTTATGGTGGATGACAACGGCAAGAAAGTGGTCGTGGCCGGCAAGTCAGGTAACGCAGCACTTCGCACCGCGGCCGGCGTTTACTGCAACGTCCGTCCCTACGGTTCTATCACCTCTGTACGTTGCATGCCTTGTCTTCCTTACTCGCAAGACAAGAAAAAATTCAGCGTTGATCCCGCCACCGGTATCGTTCACTCTGAAATGAACACACCGGGTGTGCGCATTGCCTACGCCGCTCGACAATTCTTAAGAATGGTCCATGAATCGGGCAATATTGGCAGATTGGCACTCAAACCCACGCAAGCCCAGGAAGACGCTATCAATGCTGGCATTGTTCGCTGGTTAATTGAAGGCACAGGATTCGAGCTGAAAAAACGGTATTCTGTCGACGCTTACGCAGAACATCGTGAGCGTATCGATGCCATCGTGGCACTGCTGCCTGCTGACTTTAAAGACGGTATGGAATCCTGGTCTGGTGATCTTTATGAACATATCGCAGACACCAACTATGGTGTGTTGCTTCACGACATGATGCAACAGACAAAGGTCATCGTGTACGCAACCGATCTTGATGGCGACCGACTCACTGATTTAATGGCTGATGCGCCTGATGCCTTACGTGCGTGGGGTCAAATGGTTCTTAACCATGTAGAGGCCGAGCGTGATATTGAAGAAGTTTGGGCTGACATGGGCTTTACCATGAAAAACGGCAAGGACATGACCAGCGTTATGTACCGGGTTACCGGCGCGCCTATTTTTGAACAAACGTTAGGGTCCGCCGACGCAATGTTACTCCGGCTGCTTGATGGCGACGAGACAGTGGGTGGCGTGAAGCAGCCCTACGATCCGCGCATTCACTTTGTGTTGATCAAGCAGGCCTATGAAGCTGCGAACCCGGGTAATACAGCGCTTTCCGATTGGCTGGCTCAGCAGCTCGATATCTTTGATGCGATATACGGTGGTGATCGACCACGCTACATTGATGGCTACAAAGCGTTAAAAGCAGCCATTACGCCTTGGGGACATTGAGCGCTGCACCCCCGGCATTGGCACTGATGTCGGCGCTCGCTCGC
>CALDUO010000083.1 GCA_937923745.1 uncultured Granulosicoccaceae bacterium | reverse complement strand
GACACGGGCCAATGACACGGGCCAATGACACGGGCCAATGACACGGGCCAATGACACGGGCCAATGACACGGGCCAGATCGTCGTTCGCTGTGTCGATGCTGCCTGAAGCGTTGATACTCACAGGATATAAGAGTTTGCTGACGAATTTTCTGGTCTATTGCGGCAACGGCAACGGTGTTTGCCAGAGCCAGAGCCAGAGCCACAGCCAGAGCCAGAGCCAGAGCAGGGGTACCTGACGCCTGAGAAAAAGTGCCCGAAAAAAGTACGTATAAAAAAGTGCCTGAGTAAAAAGCCGATCCAAAATGGCAGTCGCAAGTAGCCAAGAATCAATAGCCAAAAAGGCAGCGGAGCATAATATGCAACTTGGCGCCTATAGCGAATTCAGCGCGTAGTTCCTGTGTTAACCAGCGTCATGCTGAGCGATATGAATTACCGAATTGCCGTATATCCTGCCCTTAAACTATTGACAGAAAAAGCATAAGACTGTGATCACAAAACTACGGGTAATCAAAAATATCGCCGACTTTCTTTATCAGAATTTGCTGGCAATGATCATCGTTTTTGTTTTCTACACCAACATTCCTCTGTATCTGAACAAAATAACCGACTCCTACATCGCCGGTTCGTTGAATCTGTTGTTGCTTGGGCTGATAGTGCCCTTCGCATTGCTCCGTATTCGCGATGCATTTGGTTTCCTCTCAACCGAACTGGCTTGGTGGGGGATTTTCGTCACCGCGATGTATGGTCTGAACGTATGGCGCGCCACGCATGGTGACATTGTCTTCCTTGATGACGAAATGATTGATGAGGTCAATCGGCTGCAGCGTCAAGCACTGATGCTTGGCATCATGGTAGTGGTATATCTGTCAGATCCCAAAGTGTTTTACCGTTGTATTTTGCTGATAGCCCCTGTGATTCCAATTACCATTATTGTCAGCTTTTTTGCGCCAGAGCTGTTGGGCCTTGAGATTGAAAATTCAGGAAGAGCTGCAGGTCTTTACAAAAACCCGAACCTTGCCGCGGAAGCACTGGTAGTGACAGTGCTGCTGTCACACATGCGCATTGGCAGGTTTTGGCAGTTACTTTACTTTACCTTGGTTGGTGTGGCGGTCATCTTAACTTTCTCGCGCTCTGGTATTGCAGCCTGGATCTTGATGGGTATGTACTTGATGTACCGGCGCGAACTTTCCCGAAAGTTTCTGCTGGTGCCAATTGTCGTTGCACTGACATATTCCACCCTGATACTAAAGGCAGAGGGTCTTCTCTTTGACGCGATGGACGGTAATCAGTCAAGAGTGGCTAATATGATTAACAGACTGTCCTTTTTTGCAGAATTAGGCACCGAGGGCGCTGCAGACGACAGCAGTAGTGAAAGCCGACTCAACGTCGCGGCTGAAACACTTGGCGCGGTGATGCAACAACCATTGACCGGTAATGTTGTGGGGCCACGAGCTGAGTATGGTATTGAGGCTCACAACCTACCACTGGAGTACTGGTATACGTTCGGCATAATGGGGTTGATAGCGTGGCTGTGGATGTGTTGGATACTGTTTAAATCCGGCGTCCGAAACGGCTTGGGCTTTGCCAACCCATATTTAATGATATTTCTGTGGTTATCCATGTTTAATCATCAGCAATTCACGCAAATATTCTGGTGGGTATTTTTTGCGATCATAGCCACCAGCAAGCTCGATATCGCAGCGAGAAAAAAACGTCCAGTGAGTGACGCTGCCGGTAAGGTAAAGAAACGGCGAAAGCGGCGACGATCCTCACGTTCTGCACAGGGTGGGAAAGTGTCGCAGTCTTGGTGACCGTCATTGAATAAAGACCATATTAGGATCGTCAAGGGGCTGCTGACGGTCGCTTTTTTTGTCTTTCTGGGAAAATTTGCCGGTGCAATAAAAGAAATTGTTATTGCCGGTAAGTTTGGCGTCGGTCCGGTGGTGGACGCCTACTTTCTGGTGTTTACGTTGGTGATATGGGTTCCGTCTGTTTGGAATGCCATCATGACATCTGCGTTTGTGCCGTTATCCCGACAATCAAAACCCGAGGAGCGTGCGCAGTTTAACAGGGAACTATTGGGAGCAGCCTTCGGTGTGAGTCTCTGTTTGGCGGCGGGTTTTCTGCTGCTCATGCCGCAACTTTTATCAACGCTACAATCTGATGCTTCAGTGCGGGTCACCGAGATCGCCAATCAGATCATCCCCATCATGTCACCACTAATTGTCGGTGGTTTTCTGGTCAGTTATTTCTCCGCTCGGCTGTTGGCACAAGAGAGGCACAGCAATACCCTGACCGAGGGTATACCACCGCTGTGTATCGCAATTGTGCTGCTGCTATGGCCCTATAGTCTGGATGTCTTCCCAATTGCCTGGGCCAATCTGGTTGGCGTTGGTGTGCAGGTCTTGGTGTTGTACTGGATACTGAGACGCTACGCACAAGACTTTGGTATGGCGTTTGGTTTCCAATCACCGATGTGGCGTCTGTTTAAAAACGCGATTGGTTGGTTGTTAGTTGGACAAATCATAATCAGCTTCAATCAACCGATTGACGTATACCTTGCGAGTCTGACCGGTGTCGGGGGCGTATCTGAACTGGGATACGCCAAAAAGATTCTGGCATTATTGCTTGGATTGGGTGCAACAGCTGTTGGTCGCGCTATCCTGCCAGTATTGTCTGATCAGGAGCGAGGCACCAAAGCAACCATCAAAATTGCTCATCAGTGGGCGTTTCTTATGATTGCAGCCGGTACTGTCGCAGCTGTCATTGGTTGGTATCTGAGTCCGTTGGCGGTGGCAGTGTTATTTGAACGTGGTGAATTTAACGCGTCCAACACCGAGGCCGTTGCTCAAGTATTGCAGTGGGGTTTATTTCAGTTGCCGTTTTTTTTCGCTGGCATTGTACTGGTACAACTGACCGTTAGTCTCGGACATTACCGTTATATTTTTTATACAGGCTGTTTGGGAATTTTGATAAAAATTGTATCGGGATATATCCTCGTTGACCGAATGGGAATACCGGGTCTGATGCTGTCTACTGCGCTGATGTATGCCGGGAACTGGCTGCTTCTCCTCCTTCTCTCCAGAGGTCGTTTCAGCCTTGGTCCTGCGCACTGATGCGGCGTTGGAATAGACTCTGCGCTGCTCATTTACTGGTGTAAACTGCGCTGCTCGATTCTATTCCGCCTTGCCTCAGCACACATGCCCATCGGCTGAAATAACCTCTGGAGGTCGTTTTAGCCTTGGTCCTGCGCACATTGGGATGCGGCGTTGGACCAGACGCCGCGCTGTTTGTTAACAATCATTTTTTAGTCGGCAAACCCCATGGGCCAAATATTCGTTTATCGCTCGTGTACTGCCGCCGAGGCTGATAGCTGACGGCACGAAATCCATTAATTGCAGCGGTTTTTTAGTGCGGGCTATCCAATGATTGGCGGCTGCTGGCATGATCGGTACGCCTGCGCGTTTGAATTGCGCCTCAACCCGTGACATGTGCGTCGCTGAGGTAACAACTGCCAGTGTGCCGGTAGTGCCAGTGGAATCGTTGTGCGATGCAAAACGCTGAACGAGTAGCTTCACCTCCGATACTGTATTTTCGTTGTCGGACAAGGTTTTCAGCCGATTGGATGGCACTCCCCAAGCCAGCAAAAGATCGGCAGCAGTATTGGGTGAGCCTGTTTGTTGTGCATGGGCGTCGATACCATGAGACACCCACAGTTCGGCGCTTGGATGCTGTTGTTGTAATAAAAAAGCCAACAGCAGTCGGTCGCCACTTCTGGCAAGCGCCGCTCGGTGCCCGTTGTGAGAGACTCCGCCACCCATCACTGCGATGACATCTGGTGCGGCGTATTCGTTGAGTGCAAGAGGAGGGTAGTGTTTTTCGAGTGAAAACAGCAGCGCCTTTGCAGTGATAGGTAAACTGAACACGACCAGAATTACCAGTGCGGATGCCAGAATCCCTGCTGATCGGTGATGCCTCAAAAGCACCAGTGCCAACAGGGCCAGCGCGAGTGCCGCCGCAAACGGTGTTAAGGCGACCTTAGCGAGTTCGGCGAGCATAGACGGTTGATGACAGGTACCGGCTACGTACCGGCGGCCAGCCCTCGCCGTCGGGGCTTCAACAGGCTGTGTCCCAGTCTGTTCCACGTGTAGTACGCATGTAGAAAGTAGTTACCAATGGCAGCAAACAGTACGCCAATGAGGTAGACAAAATACAGTGTTATAAGCCGTTCGTTCATCACCGGGAAATTTTGTAACAGGGTGTGCACTATAGAAAACTGCACAACAAGACCGTAGATACTAACGAGCTGGTAGATCCCTAGTCCTTTGAGTAGTTGCACACCCTTGTAAGTTTGTGGTGAAAACGTAAAAAAGTTATTGCCAAGATAGGTAAAGACAATAGCAAGCTCAATTCCCACAATAACCGCGTGTGAGACACTCATGCCCAACGATTGAGAGATCGCAAATCCTGTCAGGTTAACCAATGATCCGAGGAAACCGATAATACCGAATTTCACAAATCGATTAGGAATCAACCAACCGAATTTCAGATCAATTAACGCCAGCAGATATTCCAGCGCAACGGTTGCGTTTAATTTGGTTTCGCCATGAATTCTGTTTCGAAATTCGTACCCGACCTCGGTGACGCTGGGCGCATCTCCACGGACAATAAATTCGAGTAAAATCTTGAAACCGGACGGATTGACCTTGTCGACTGTGCTGCTGAAATAGGTCTTTGACAACATAAAAAACCCGCTCATCGGATCTTTTGTTGAAGGGCCCAATGCCAGTTTGGCGAGGAGTTTTGCACCATGGCTGACTAGTTTTCGGCTGGCTGACCATTCTCCGTAACTGCCACCTTGTGCCTCTCTACTGCCAACACAGATGTCATGTCCTGCGACAATTTCTCGGTACATGTCGGGCAGGATAGATTCGTCATGTTGCAGGTCGGCGTCCATCACCGCAATGGCACGACCGTGTGCTTCGAGCATGCCGTCAACAACAGCACTCGACAAGCCTTTTTGTGTCAAGCGACGAATGCAACGAATGCGCTCGTCGGACAGTCCGAGGTCTTGTACGATTTTCCAGGTCAGGTCAGGGCTGTCATCGTCCACTACGATAATTTCGTAGTTGATGTTCTCTAACGTTGTGGCAAGTTTACCCAGTAGTAGCGGTATATTCTCTGCCTCATTGTAGCTGGGTATGACAACCGTGAGTTCGCGCTCTGGAGGTGGTGTTTCCGGTGCGATCATGTGTCTTCCAGAAGACGTGTCGCCATCTCATAACCGTCACGAACCGCGTAGTTGGTGCCGCGATCCATCGGAAATATTTGTGCGAAATTACACAACAGAACATTCGGGCAGGGCGTTTGATAATCCGGGATTTTGTCCTCGAATCCGATGTCCACGATGTGCTGCGCATCCTTGAACCGGTAGACCTGAGCTTCAATGACGTTGTCTTCACTGAACGCAGGAAACATCGAGCCCAGTGCATCAAACCATTTTTTGCGTAATACGTCTGCCGAGTCGGTCATGTAAGGATGTTCGGGCGGAATGTAGTCACCGATGTAATACACATGTTTACCGTTAAATCGTTCTGTACCAATCAGGCTGGTCAAACTTAAAAATACAACAAACGGTGAGTTGGGCGTATTGATGTTATGCCAGTAGTAGTCACTGATCGGCTTATCTGTCGCGAACAACATGACCGCAGCGTCGAGATAATCAATTGAGTTCAGGCGTTTGAACCAGTCAGGATTGACGGGTTTGTACTCGGTGAGCAGGCGATCGGCGACTTTGCACGGTACTGTCAGTAACACTTTGTCATAGGTAGCGCTACTGTCTCCACTCGCGATTGTAATCGCATCAGTACTGTCTTTGGTTAAATTCGACACCGGAGCATTTAGGTGGATGGTGCCGCCATTGTCGTTAATGCGATCCACAAGCTCACGCACGACCGTGGCAAAGCCACCTTCGATGTAACCAAGGGCCTCTCCCTTGAGCGTATCGTCACGACTTTCAACACGTTGTTTGATTCTTCCCCATAACCAACACATCGTCACTTTGTCATAGTATCGATCAAACTTACCGCGTAATAGTGGCTCCCAAATGACATCGGTGACCTGCTTGCCTGCGTATTTGGTAAGCCAGTCCATCGCGCTGATGCCAGTGAGTTTTTGCCAGTTTTTGACTTTCTGCAAATACAGCACTGACACTCCCGCCCGGATGCGGTTGATGAATGACAGTGGCTTGAATTTGATCAGATCGACGGGATTCATCATCGGGTATAGTGTCCCGTCGTAGTAGGTCGATACCGAAGACTTGTGGTAGGTCAGCTGGTCGCGTATGCCCAGTTCTTCGAGCATACCCAGCATATATTCATCGGTTTTATACAAAAAATGGTAAGCGCGTTCTACCGGTTGCCCCAGAATTTCGCAGCCGCCCGCCAAGCCGCCAACGACACTGCCCGCCTCATACACCGTGACGTTGACACCCTGTTGGGAGAGACGCCATGCGGCTGTTAGACCGGTGAATCCCCCGCCAACAATGGCAACTGATTTAGGAGTGCTGGATGCTGTGCTGTCTGATGTATTCACTTTGCCGCCCGAAACGAAATTTTAGAATTAAGGTAATACTGAAAAATAAATACCAACGGTAATGAGACGATCTTGCCGACAGTGCCGCCAAATGGCGTCAGATACTCCACCAGCCAGATAACGCCAGCGCCCAGCAGGTAACCCAGAAACACAACAAACGCAAAAGATAAAAATCGCCAGTGCAGGTTGTCCGTGGTTTTGAAGTTAAAAAACGCATTACAGGTAAAACTGTAAATAGCTGACAACGGTATAGAGATGCTGTGACTCAGCAGTGCTGACACACCGACCCACTCGTACAGAAACACAAAGACACCAACATCGATCAGCGACGCGACACCTCCGATGATGAAATAGAGCCCGAGTTTGGAGGACGCAACGTTCTTGGCAAGCTGATAAGGGGAACTGTTCAAAGTGACCGGTTTCTTTCGAAAATCTGCGGCGAAGTCTACACTCACAAGGTCGTCTAAACCACCGTTCAACCTCAGATTAACGGAACTGAAATAGTCAAAATGAGAACCGATACCGGCAGGATTTTCGCAACGTCCCCAAAGAACACCATTGGATGATAAAAATCGTGCAGCCACTCATACAGGACCTGCGTCACAGTGTCAGACATCATGAGGCCTGAATTTTGGGCAAATAAACGTGTGCTCGTGACGGGGCACACCGGCTTTAAGGGTGCGTGGCTGGTGCTGTTGCTGCAGGAATTGGGTGCCAGCGTGACCGGTATTGCATTACCGCCTGACTCGGATGCTGGCATCTACGCCGCCGCCGGTTTGGCTTCGCACGTTGACTCACACTACACCGATATCCGGGACGCCGATGCATTGACGCAATTGGTGACTACCGTCAATCCGGAGATCGTTTTGCATTTGGCGGCTCAGCCGCTGGTCAGAGCCTCATATCGTGAACCCGCTCAGACATTTCAAACCAACGTGCTCGGTACGGTCAATTTACTCGACGCGTTGCGGCAATTGAACGATCTGTCAACGGTGCTCGTGGTGACTACCGACAAGGTCTATGAAAACAAAGAAGATGGTAGAGCCTTTCACGAAACGGATCGCTTGGGTGGCCTCGATCCGTACAGCGCCAGCAAAAGTTGCACAGAGTTGGTGGTTAATGCCTGGCGTCATTCATTTTTTAACGGCAGCGATAACACGTCGGCTCACTTTCGGCGTCCCGTGCTGGTGACGGCGCGTGCCGGGAATGTTATTGGTGGCGGTGACACCAGTGCGGAGCGTCTGCTACCGGATGTGTTGGCAGCCTTTGAGCAACAACAGCCGGTAACAATCCGACAACCCCACTCGGTGCGGCCATGGCAACACGTACTGGAACCACTGTCAGGTTATTTGGCGCTGATTGAACACGCAGACAATTCAAGGCCCGATTCAACACGTCTGCAGCCCTCGTTGGCCGATGCGACAGCTGTGAACTTTGGACCCACAGAGTCGGGTCACTGCACCGTCGCCGAGGTGGTGGCGCAGGCAGCGCAAACGTGGGGCGAGGGCGCCGCGTTTGAGGTAAATCAGCAGGGCGTAGGAGCGTTTCATGAGGCCGGATTACTCAAGCTTGACTGCACATTGGCAGCGCAAATGCTTGGTTGGCGCCCCATCTGGTCGATGGAGGAGGCAGTCGCGCGCGTTGTGGCATGGCGGCGTGCGCAACTTGCAGGCGAGTGCATGCACCGTTGGTCAGTCGATGAGATAACCGCCTTTCGGCAGGCCACTACCAGACAAACGACAGGAGATACCGTGTGAAAGCAGTGATTCTCGCCGGCGGATTCGGCACGCGCATCAGCGAAGAGACGGCGATCAAACCTAAACCCATGGTCGAAATCGGCGATATGCCGATCTTGTGGCACATCATGAAGTGTTACTCTCATTTTGGCATTCAGGATTTCGTGATCTGCGTTGGCTATAAGAGCTACGCGATCAAGGAGTTTTTCAGTAACTATGCACTTCGATCATCCAGTGTGCGTTTTGATATGGCATCAAATCAAATGACCATTCTTGATGAGGTGGCTGAGCCCTGGACAGTGACGATCGTAGAGACCGGTCACGATACAATGACCGGCGGTCGGCTTAAACGCGTTAGGGAATATTTGGATAATGAAACCTTTTGCGTGACCTATGGTGATGGTGTCAGTGACGTCAACGTTGCTGAATTGGTTAGCCTGCACCTCAAAACCGAGGCGACCGTCACACTGACTGCGGTGCAGCCTCCGGGCCGATTTGGTGCCATTGCGCTGAAAGCCGAGCAGACCCGCGTGTCACGGTTTCACGAGAAGCCCGAGGGCGATGGTGCATGGGTTAGTGGCGGCTTTTTTGTTGCTGAACCAAAGGTCTTTGATTACATCGATGGCGATGAGTCCGTGTTCGAGCACGAGCCGCTGCAGCGTATTGCGCTGGCAGGCGAGCTCACCGCGTTTCGACATTCCGGTTTCTGGCAACCCATGGACACGTTAAGAGACAAAAATTATCTCGAATCACTGTGGGAATCCGGCCATCCGCCATGGCGTATTTGGTGAAGTAAAGGTCAATGTCGGTGTGTCAACACGGCCGGGTAGGGTGTGCTCTGCCTACACGGCCGATTAATTTTGTGTATCTCAGTGGCTTTCACACAAAAACCGGCACGGGTGCATAGTAATAACGGTGTAAGAGACGTACATTTGTGCTAAAAAAGGGATCTGTATTTGATCACTCAAGGCTGCGATATGACGAACCCGGATGTGCAGGAAACGGTCGACACCGTTAAGCGCCACGCAACAAACCAGTTGTATCGAGCCGCGAGCACTACACAACAGACACAACACGGCACCCATGGTGCGGCCCCTGACAGTCGCTTCGCCAATTGTGGGGCACGGCGTCTGACACGACGTGTCGCTTGTTATATCGGGTCCCTACTGATGGTTGCGCCGCTGGTGTCGGTCGCAGAGGGCTTGTCAGTCAAGGTTGGAAACACTGACCTCTTCCCCGAGATAGAGCTCCGATACGAGCAAACCGACAATGCTTACCGTACTGATGCTGATCCGCTTGATAGCGATCGGTTTATCCTGTCACCCCGCTTGGAATGGGTTGCTGACAAAGGCCTGACTTCACTTAACGCCACGTACGTCGGTAGCTATGCTGTGGCCAGCGAATCCAATCTCGAATTTGCCGATCACCAGCTGGGTTTTAATGGAGAAACGGAGTTTTCTGTCCGTTCAAGGGCCGAGGCCAGTCTTGAATTCAGCCTTGATCACGAGGAAGCCGGTATTTTTCTGTCGCAGGGTATCGCGCAAGATCTGAATGAGCTGAACACGCTTCAACAAATAGCATTATCCCTGGAGCACACCTATGGGGTGCGTTCGGCGCGTGGAAATATTGTCACCGGACTCGATTTCAGAGACATAAACTTTAACAACAACGACAACATTACCCGTGGTGGCAGCCAATCGTTACTGTCTCCCTACATCGATTTTTCGCTTAGAATTTCAGGCGATAGCCGTGGTTTTTTACGGTTGAAGCACACGACGTTCGACGCGGAGAGCGCTTTGCGGGATGGCAATGCATTGGAGGCCGCGTTGGGGCTCAAATGGGACATTTCCGGCAGAACGGGTGGTCTCCTGACGCTGGGACAATCCACGCGTTCATTTGACGCAGGTTTTGAGGATCAAAGCACGGCGGTCTATGAGCTCACCGCATTTTATAACCCAACAAACTTCTCTCGTTTTCAGCTCTCCGCCGGGCGTGAATTCTCTGCAAGAAATCCATCGCTGGAGAACTTTCAGGGCGAAGACAGCATTGCAGACGAACTAACCCTGCTCTGGGACTACGGTTGGTCGTCGCGGTTTTCCCACCGGGTCAGAATCAAAAGTGAAGGAGTTTCCAGAGAATGCCCAGAGCCTGATACTCAGAGGACCATTGCAGGACTTGACCTGAATTTGGTGGTAAGGCGTTGGCTGAGCATCGGCGCCGGGTACACGGTTGAGTCACGTGATTCGAGCACGTGCAGTGGCGTCACCGACGAGGACGATCTCGATTTTGATCGTCAGCAGATTTCCGTATTTACCCGCGTAACACTTTGATATCCCCCACAAAGCCTTAACGAACTTGTAACAGCGGGTTGTGGTTTTTCGCCACAACCCGCGCCCACTTCATGTAAAATTTCGCGTCATAAAACTGTTGTTGAATGCACGTTACCAATCTTGTGACGCAAGCCCAAAGAGATCATCGATATTCAGGTAATCTTCGCCAGTGAGTCTTGGCTCCAGTGACCGGACCAGTGACCGG
>CALDUO010000082.1 GCA_937923745.1 uncultured Granulosicoccaceae bacterium | reverse complement strand
CCCCCCGCCTCCACCAATAAAATCAATGAGTTAACTACCCCGCGGGGCGTTTGTGGGGCATCCATGAGGCACCCATGGGGCAAACTCGATGATTATCCACAGCCGCAGAACGCTTTGCGGCTGCTGGATTACCAAGCCATTCAAAAACCTTCATCCGAACGCTTGCAAAGCCATACGCGCTACCTTTGCCGGGTTTCAAATTACATATCGCAAGATAAATAAACGCTATCTGTGTACAAGCGAGTTATGTTTATTTTTTTACGGTTTCTGCGACCCGAAAAACAGAGCGAGTGCCTTACAGGCTGTTGAAAAAAACCGGACTCATGCACCGTTTTCCGAGATTCTGATAGTTAAAGGCTTACTATTTTTTACAAACGAGAGCGATGTTTTTTTGCTGCAAGGGTAAATGCGTTTTTCAAAAGTGCCTGTTAAGCATTTGTGCCAATAATACCCATTAAAAAATACCGTCTTTATTACCTATCCGAGTTGCAGAAAACCAAGGCAACATAAAGATAAAGAACGGCCTCCGATGAAACCGGGGCTATTCATACGCCATTGCTGTCATTGCAAACGTTTCAGGTTGGTGATCGCTGGTATAAATATAACCGAACATTTCTAAATCGATCACTAAATTATCATGTCATTTTTGTATCGGATGCGGAAAATTCGCTGCGGATCCAATCTTTAAAAGCTTCAATTTCGGCCGATACAGATTCTTCGTTTGCGGTTTCCGTTTTGAAAAAAAAGTGGGACTGATGTAACGGTATCGGCTCGCCAACGATACGAATAGCCCTGCCCATGTCAATCGATCTTTTGGCAAAACGTTCGATCAGAACAGCGCAACCGGTGCCCGACGCTACCAGTTCGCACGCTAAAACTGACGTATCAACCTGCAGGCCCATCGTCTCAACGTTACTCGCTTTAGCAACAGGTTCAAAGTGGTTCATGTAGCGTGACCAATGATCATCGTATCCTACGATGTGTATCGGCTCCATTTTGGATAAATCATGGATGGAGTACTTTTTATTAATGGTCTCCATACCGCATATCGGCACAATGAATTCGTCAGAGAGTTTTTCGGATGATTCGGCGTGCTTGCGATTCGGCATCAATACAATGTCGACATCGACCTTCTGTGTGTCAACGGGATCAGGCCAAATTGATGTGACGAATTTGAGCTTGATATTCGGATATTGTTGACGAAAGTTATTCAAACTGGGCGACAGCCATGTTAGGACTGCAATTGAGGCTCGCACCACTATTGTCCGATTTATATCTGAACCAAATAATCCATAGGTGGCATGGCTTAGTTTCTCCAGCCCCTCGCGCACGGACGGCAGATACGCTTTACCGGCTTGAGTCAACTGGACTTTTTTCGGATGACGGATAAACAGATCATGCCCCAGCTTGGTTTCAAGCGATTTAATTTGCTGACTGACCGCCACCTGCGTCAGCCCAAGCTCTCTTGCTGCCGCGGAAAAGCCGGACAATCTCGCAGCAGCTTCAAACGTTCTTAACCAGTTAAGATTTAGATTGGGTTTCATATATAAAATATAAATTATGTCTTAGGCCTATATTATACTATTATGCTTTGGCCAAACTATTCCCTATTGTTTGAATTACTACCCCATCACCGAGCAGTAGAGGTCATGCAATGAATACAGAACTACCGCGTGAAATAACCAATGAAGAAATCGATACCTTCCATCGGGATGGCGTCGTCCTAATAAAGGGAATGTTTGATGCTCAGTGGATTGATGTTCTGAAGCAGGGCTTAATTACTAATGGTGAAAATCCAACCCATCGAGCACGCACCTGGGATCGTGATGCTGAAGGGCGGACCATGTTTTGGGACAGCCAAGCCTGGCAAGACGTAAACGAATACCAACAGTTTATTTTTAACTCCCCCGCTGCCAAGTTAGCCGGCAAACTCTTAAAGGCCACAGAGATTAATTTTTTCTTTGATGCGGTTTTTGTTCGCTCCCCGGGCACGCAGTTTTCTACGCCGTGGCATCAAGACGAACCCTATTGGTCAGTAGAAGGCTATGACACCTGCACTATCTGGATGCCCCTCGTGCCTGTGAAAAAGAAAAACGCGCTGGCGTTCGTGCCCGGTTCGCATCTGAACAATCAAATTTTTGATCAACCCAACTTTGGCGATTTTAATCCCGATGGTAAAGCCGATGTCGATCAGGTTAATTTTTCTCTTATTGCAGAGGAGTCTATACCCGATATTGATGCCAAGCCCGATCAATACGGAGTGGTGAGTTGGGCTATGCAACCCGGGGATTGCGTGGTTTTTAACAGTCGCATCTTGCACGGCGGGTCAGGCAAACTTGATGAAGATCAGGAACTGCGAGTATTCACCAGTAAATGGCTCGGAGATGATGCCCGTATAAAATTTAGAGAATGCGGGATGGATCCGGATCACAGTGCCATCATGACCGAATATGGTCTGAAGCCAGGCGATCGCCCCGGTACGGATCTATACCCAAAGGTCTGGCCACAAGACAAACATTGTGTGAGTTAATTTCGGTTCGCAACAGGGGCTACAAATATGAAGATCGGTTTTATTGGGTTGGGAACGATGGGCGCTGCTGCTTCTCTCAACATTCTTCGCGGCGGGCACGAGTTGATCGTATGCGATCTGGACAAAGCACGGGCAGAAAAACATCTTGAGATGGGCGCCACGTGGGTAGACACACCAGCAGAGGCTGCTCGTGACACCGACATTGTTTTTACGATGGTCTTTGGCCCCAAGCAAATTGATCACGTCGTTCGAGGGCAAAACGGGATTCTCGATACGATCGGTGACGGCCAAATTTGGATCGACATGACCACAAACTCTCCCGAACTCAGTGCGGCCCTGATCGATGCTGTGACGGCCAAGGGCGCACTCGCGATTGATGCGCCGGTCACCGGCGCAGTTGACGGCGCACGCAATGCAAACATGACCCAGTTTGCAGGCGGCGATGAAATTGCAGTCGAAAAAGCACGCCCAGTAATGGAGCTGATGGGGCCGGTCCACTACATGGGCGCAAACGGGTGCGGCGCCATTACCAAATTGGCCAGTAATCAGCTTTGGGCGATACATGCAACGGCCATGGGCGAAGCACTTGTCATGGGTGTGAAATCGGGTGTGGAATTATCTCGCCTTTGGCCCGCGCTGAGCCTTGGAGCGTCAGACAGTTGGTGCATGCATCATGATGCGCCATCGGTTTTTGCCGGCCATTATGATCCCTCTTTCACACTTGATTTGTGCCAAAAAGATCTGGATTTGATTGTCAACGCTTGTGATGCCGCTGAAACGCCGTCACCCGTTACCCGTCTGGTCCGGCAACAATTCCAAAGGGCCCGCGAAACGTTTGGTGGTGACAAGGGTGAGCTGCATATTGTGAAACTGGAAGAAGACGGTGCTGGAGTTTGCTTGCAGATGGAAGGTGACTGGGTTCCGCACTGGGAAAAGTAAGATATTGAATGTGCTAATTCAATCTTTCCGTATAACCTCTTTGGGCTACACTGCGACGGTCAATACTGAATTGAACTCTCAACCGGTCGTAAACATCCACAGTCAGCTTCAAACCTGATACGGGACTTTGCCAAAGACTGGTTTTCATGACCCGTATACTACCGCTTTTGGCCGATCAGCGACTCTATCAGGCTGTTGAAAAATCCCGGACTCATGCATCGTTTTCCGAGATGTCGACAGTTTAGGGGTTAATATTTTTTACAAACGAGAGCGATGTTTTTTCTGCTGCAAGGGTAAATATATTTTTCAAAAGTGCCTGTTAAGCATTTGTGCCAATAATACCGGTTAATAAACACTCATCAAACTGATTGTTTCTCTGCTTTCACCAATGAGACGTGCTATTCACCATTCGTGTCACGTTAAATGCTTCGCTGTTCATTAACATCATCGACAAGTTCTTCTCCAGTCCTCGATCCAGGGTTTTTCTCAATGTGCTAACCTTTTTCATCCAACCAAAAGGCTCTTCAACCCGTTTTCTGATTCGTTGACTGACTTCGTAGCCTGCGGTTCCCGTTGTACGCCCGTCAATACTGCTACGACTGGCTTTGGCTGCAACGTGAGGTGTCATACCATGGGCTCTGCACACTTCTACAAAGCGCTTTGTGTCGTCTCCTTTGTCGGCACCGACTGTTTGGCAAGGGCGCTTACTCTGTTTATTGATTAATGCCAAACCAGCATCCCATTCCTTGCTGGTACCAGCTGTTGTCACCGTTGCATCGACTATCATTGCGCTGCGATTCTCGGTCAGTACATGGCCCATGAAGCACAGCTTTGCACTTTGCCCCGCACTTTTTCGATACAAACGTGCATCTGAATCAGTCGTCGAATGATGTGTGTCGTTCTTTCGCTTCTGACCCTTGAAATCGACATCCCCCTTGCGCCCCTTGGGGCCTTGCTCATCATTGTCCTGTGCTGGAGGATTTTAGGGGACAAACGATGTCATCGAAGCACTGGCTTCTATCGTAGTCAAGTCGCTCCACCAGCTGTCTTTCAGATCTGATTGAGTAGAAGATCTGCAGAAACTGCGCTCTGAGAAGCATTTCTGGCGCTATTAAGCTTCGCCCGACATCTGAATATTGCCCGGTAAAATCATCATCCAATGCCTTAAGAGCACGATCAACCACACGCTTTATCTTTCAAATAGGATGGTCTTGTGGGATACGATCTTTAAGATCGACATAGCTGAAAAGACCGCGTTGGGAGTCTATCTCTCCGCGCATCTGGTATTTTCTCTTTCAAGAATTCAATTATTGCATTGATAGCTGTTTCTCAACAGCCTGTTAGTGCACTAAACAAGGATCATGTACAAGTTTTCCAAAAGCCCTGAGCTGCGAAAACCCAAGGCCGGGCTGCGAAAACCCAAGGCCGGGCCGCGAAAACCCAATCCCTAAACCGCGAAAATCCAGGATCGGGCAGCTGCAATTCTGGCCTTGGGTGCGTTAGTCTTCAGCCACGCCGCTTTTATTTTTTGTGCCGAGGCTCTTTTTGCAGTGCAAGCCAAATATGATGTGACTAAAGCTATTTGTTGCGCCGCGCACGCTTAGCAGCACTGCCGATCAAAATCAGCAGAAACAGAAACATGGGATCCACTCTTCCTGTGCCGATGGTTATTGGCTGCGTTGGGCCCTGATCGATTGATTCGACACCGTCAACGTCAGTAGCAGTCTGCTCAGTTATTTCTGCGACAACCAGGCCGTCTGCGTTTTCTTCGATTCCGTTACCATCGCTGTCATCTGTCTCATTGGCAGGGAGTGCCGCAGCATTGTCTACCGTTCCATCGCCAATACTGTCCACTGTCCCATTGGCATCAACCACTAATGCATCAGCGTTGTCTTCGACTTCATCGTTATCACTGTTCACTGTTTCATTGGCATTCGCGGGTAGTGCAGCGGCGTTGTCTATCATTTCATCGCCCTTGCTGTCCGCTGTTTCACCGATATCGATGACTAATGCTTCGGAGTTGTCTTTGATTCCATCGCCATTACTGTCGGCTGTTTCATTGGCATCAACAACTAACGCTTCAGCATTATCTCCGATTCCATCGCCATCACTGTCAGCTGTTTCGCTCGCATCAGCAGGGAATGCATCAGCATTGTCTCCAATGCCATCGCCATCTGTGTCAACGGCTTCACTGGCGTCAGCAGGGAATGCATCAGCGTTGTCTCCAACGCCATCGCCATCTGTGTCGGCCGTCTCATTGGCGTCATCCGGGTACGCGTCAATATCATCTTCTACGCCGTCTCCGTCTCTATCCATTTGCGGAAATGGCAGCATATATTCGATGTCTTGCAGCTTCCATCCATCGATGGTCAGACTCCAAAATCGAACATAGAGTGTTTGTCCGGTTGCTGGCAAATTTTCAACAAGCAGTTGCCCTTGATCCGAGCTTACTACATTGGACGCTCTGATATCCGTTGAACCTGGACCGGTGGTGCCAGCGAGTATATCGATAGATCGAACACCCGGTGGGCTATCCCACACAAATTCAACCTCTGACCCACTTAATCGGTTTTGCGCTACCGGTGAAAGAAGCTCCGCTCTTTGATTGGCTTCAAACTCAAAGTCTTCATATTGCCAGCTTCCATTGTATGTCAGCACACGCACATAAAGTATGCTGGGTTGTAGAGGCACATTGTTGAGTGTTATCGATGATCGCGTCGTCAGCGGTTGTGACTGACGGAGATCTGTAGAGCCCGGACCCTGTGTGCCCGCAAGCAAATCCACTTGTGTCGTTCCCGGGGGGTTATACCATCGAAAGACGATAGTATCGCCAGCAATTTTATCACCCGGTATTGGTGAATATATACTCGCCCGAGTCCGCGTCGCATTGTCAGTCTTAAACCGATAGTGGACCGCTCTCCATTGACCGTCGACTCTGGACCAAAGTTTGGCATAGACATTGTCAATTCCATCAGGCAATGCAGTTAACTGAAGGCGATTTTCGGCTATGGTGTTGCTTTGGCGAATATCATTTGAACCATAACCGGTTGAGCCCAGAACCACGTCAAAGCGGTCTGCCCCATCCGGTATACTCCATTCCAGAAAATCACCAATGGATACACTGTCACCATTGTTGATATTAGTGAACCTTGAAACCAGTTGTTCGCTTTCATCTGTGAAGGGAGCAAGATTGCCGAGCTCACGATCAAAAAACGCAATTCTGGCTGGCATGGCTTTGAGGATAGACGCATAGTCTGCCTTGCTTATTCGCTGTGGCCGATATCGATAGGCCAGATAGGGTACCACTGATTCTGCAATATCCTCGGTGCCGGAACGACTTTGCGCATAGTTAGAGATGAACGTCGGATCAATGGTCTGGGCATATTGCCAATCGCTGCTTGCCCTGTAGCGATTGTCGAGGGAAATATGGGCCGCTTCATGGGCCAGTAATTCCTCCAGATAGTTGATAAAACTGCTGGAGAGTGATTGCAGGTTGATCAAACCCAACGATGCGTTAGCATTGGCCCGCCCGTCACCAAAATGTATATTTATTTGTTTCAGACCTGGTTTCATTGAGGCTGGAATACTGCCAACGGCTTTGGCAACTTTCAGCGCCACTTCCCTTGCCGAAGGCTCATCAGAAAACCCGTAAGTCAGTAATTCAACATTTGCGGTGTCACTGAATATTGCGGTGTAATGGTATGACTCTTCTTCTGCCGACTCAGCATTGATTTCCAAATCGATGAAGCTGGTAGGGTCGTCCGGGGTGATAATGTCCGCATCGAGGAAAACCGTACCACTGTAGGGTGGGTTTATTGCCTGTTCAGTATCGTCATCGAGTATGAGGCTTGTTTCAGTGGCCGAAGTTACCGGTATTTCACTACCCGAATAAATAGACCCCTCTGTTACGCTATTTCCGTGCTCTGCCGGATGTGTGATCACACCCATGTCGGTAATGTCGTGTGCCCGCACAATTGGTAACGTGGATGCGCTCGTTAATCCCAGTAGCAACAATGTCCACACATATTTTCCAGGTGGCACATCAAACACAGACGATTTATTGGAATTCATGACACTCTACAAATAACTAAAAATTTAACGGCTCAACCATAAGCCATACACATAAGCCATACACATGAGCCATACACATGAGCCATCCAAAAAATGACACGACAAAACCTGCTGACGCCAGTTAACAGCCCTTAACACGGGTCACCAGGATTCATGGCCGTACAGCAGTGTGCTTCTTGCTGCAATTAAGCGCAGCGGTAGCGGCAAATACGGGTGACTTAACAACAGGTGCACTGC
>CALDUO010000081.1 GCA_937923745.1 uncultured Granulosicoccaceae bacterium | reverse complement strand
GGATTATCTGCTGCCCGGCGCATAACGCAATTGGAACCGACTGCGACTGTGGTCATCCTCGAAGCCGGAGAACTGGCAGAGAGTGCCGCAGGCAGAAACTCAGGCTTTATGATCGACCTGCCTCATGATCTTGCCTCTGATAACTACGCAGGCGCGCAGGCAGATGCTGACAAACGCATGACAGCACTGAACCGCCAAGCCATACAGTTCTCGCAAGATGCAGTCACTGACTACGCGATCAACGCGGCCTATTTTGATCCGTGCGGCAAGGTCAATGGCGCAGCTGGCAGGACCGGCGAAAAACACAACAGAGACTACCTTACGCACCTTGAAACTCTCAACGAACCGTGCGAATGGCTCGATGAGCATGACATGCACGCACTAACCGGTAGTCGCCACTATCGTTCCGGACTCTACACACCCGGCACCGTGATGCTGCAACCAGCCGGTTATATCCGAGCGTTTGCCGATGGCCTTATTCGCGGTGGCCTTGTCCGCGATGCCAGTTTAATCCGCGATAGCCGTATAAATAGCGCCCCAACACGCGAGGGTAACACTGGCCGAGTACGGTTGTTCGAACACGCCGGAGTCACCGCATTCAAGCGCGAGGGTGCGACCTGGCAGGTATCGACCAACACAGGTTCGGTGTCAACGCCCACCATCATTCTGGCCAACAACGGTCACCTTGAAAGTTTTGGTATTGAACGCTCAAAACTGATGCATCTCTTTTTGTACGCATCGATGACGCGTACGTTAACACCGGCTGAAATCAAGACAGTCGGTGGCGCACCGCGTTGGGGTATTACCCCGGCAGATCCTATGGGCACCACTGTCAGACGCATAGACCATGCGCAGGGCGGTCATCGTATCATCACGCGCACCTGTGCAACCTATTGCCCGAACATGATAGCGCCCGATCACGAACTCAAACGCGCATCAGGCGTGCACCGCACCAAATTCACAGCACGATTTCCGCAGCTGGCACACATGGCAATGGAGTATCAGTGGGCCGGTCACCTGTGTCTGAGTAAAAACGGTGTCTCGGTGATGCGCGAGATTGACCGGGGTGTGTATAGCGCTTGTGTTCAGAACGGGCTCGGCACCGCCCGTGGCACGCTCACCGGTATAGGTGCAGCCGAGCTTGCACTTGGCGTGACCAGCGATATCACACATTTTTTCGATGCAGAACCCCACCCCACGCCATTACCACCCAAACCGCTCGCCACCGCAGGTGCCAATGTGTACCTGCGCTGGAAAGAGTGGCGTGCCGGAGTTGAATAAACCAATGACCAAAAACAAACCACAACGACCCAAGGGTGGCGCAAGAGCTGCGCGACGTGCCCAACGACTGGCGCCCAATCACACGATGTTACCGGGGCTGACCAATACACTGCCGCTGTGCGACATTTTGGATGGCGCACAAATAGAGCGTATCGATCATGCGTCTGCCGATATTCTGGAAAATGTTGGCGTGGTGTTTCGTGATGACATAGCGTTGGCAGACTGGAAACAGGCTGGCGCCAAGGTGGTCGGTGAACGTGTCTATCCGGATCGGGGGTTGATCAAAGATCTGATCAGTACAATTCCGTCTGACTTTACCTACCACGCCAGAAATCCTGCCAATAACGTTGCCCTCGGTGGGCGTCACAGTATGTTTGTGCCGATGACGGGCGCACCGTATCTACGTGACCTCGATGACGTACGCCGTAACCCGATGCTCGACGATCTGGCCATGTTTCACAAGCTCTCGCATATGTTACCGGCCATGCACTCATCGGCGCATCATATCGTCGAGCCCTATGACCACCCGATAAGCCAGCGTCATCTGCGCATCACCTATTCATCCATGAAACACTCTGACAAAACGTTTATGGGCATGACCACCAGCCCTAAAAACGCAGAAGACGTGATGGACATGTGTGCCATTTTATTTGGTGACGAATTTATGGAGACGCACCCGGTCACCACCGGTAACTGTAACGGTAACTCACCACTGGTGTGGGACGAAACGATGCTTGGTGCCATGCGTGCGTTTTGCAAACGTAACCAACCGGTGTTGTGTTCCCCGTTTGTGTTGGGCGGTGCCAACACCCCGGCATCGGTTGCAGCCTCTGTTGCGCAACTCAATGCCGAGGCATTGTCTGCATTGGCGTATACACAGGTGATTCGTCGCGGTGCACCGGCCATTTACGGTCATTATCTGTCTACCGTCTCGATGCGCTCCGGCTCACCCATGGCAGGTACACCGGAAATTAGCCTGATGAATTTTATGATTGGGCAAATGGCACGCCACTATGATGTACCGTGGCGTACATCCAATACCCTCGGCGGTGCCAAAACTTTTGATGCACAGGCAGGATACGAATCGGCCACGACACTGTCAGCCGTGATGCACGCCGGTGCCAACTATATCTGGCACTCGGCAGGCTGGAACGAGGCAGGTATGCATTGCTCGGTCGCAAAATTCATTGTCGATGCCGAGCAGTGTGCCATGGCCTATCGTATGGCTGAAGGTCTGCAGTGGGATGATTTTGATACAGCCATCGGCGCTGTCAGTGACGTCGGTCCGGGCGGGCACTACCTCGGCCATGAGCACACGCAGGAAAAATTTCAAACCGCGTTTTTTATGCCCGAGCTCTTCGATAATAATTCGATTGAACAGTGGGTGGCTGAGGGCAGTGTCGAGATTAACGAACGTGCACTCAAACGCGCGCGCCAATTACTCAGCGAGTATCAGGAACCCAAACTGGATGAAGGGATCAATGAAGCATTGCTTGAGTACATAAAAAAACGCGAAACCGACATACCGGCAGCAGACGAACTGAATCAGTCATACTGAGTGCATCGGCCTACACCATACTTCACGCAAGACTAGCGCTAATGAGTTAACCCGGTTATGAGTGATGATAATGACGACATTACCACGGCAATTGGATCAATACAGTGGTCGGTACCCTCCTCACCGAAGGAATTTCTTGCTGACTACTGGCAGCAAAAACCGTGTCTGCTCGTTAACGCGTTTCCGCAGTTTCAGAATCCGCTGTCACCCGATGAGCTTGCGGGGTTGGCGATGGAAGCAGACATTCCGTCACGTTTGATACGCAGCCCACGAGAGGCACAATGGACGCTCTCGCACGGTCCGTTTAGCGAAGAGACGCTCACATCACTGCCAACCTCTGATTGGTCGATCCTGATTTCCGATGTGGAAAAACATCTGGACGGGTTCGACGCGTATTTGCAACCGTTTCGGTTTATTCCCGACTGGCGCATTGATGACCTCATGATCAGTTATGCCCCGACCGGTGCATCCGTGGGTGCACATATCGATGCGTATGATGTATTCCTGCTGCAAGCGCAGGGTCAACGTGAGTGGCGCATCGAACTCGAACCTCAATCCAACCCAACGTTTATACCGGCACTGGATCTCAAAGTGCTCGCTGACTTTAAGGCTGAAGCAACTTATGTACTGTCACCCGGTGACATGCTGTATTTACCGCCTGGTGTTGCGCATCATGGTGTGTCGCTCGACAACGACTGCATGACTTGGTCTATTGGTTTTCGCGCCCCGGCTATCGCGGATATCGTGCACGAAATCAGTCAGCAATTAACCGAGCACCTGACCGAATCGGACAGGCTCGGTGATGCCGGGCGCACACTTCAGGCACATCCCGGTGAAATCACGCCCGCAACCATTGCGGCAATACGGTCTGTCTGGAATACAATGATGCATCCGGATGACCAGACGTTCGCCGTCATGGTGGGCAAGCTACTCACTCAATTTGGTTCAGATACTGAACCAAACAACGCGGCTGGTGCTCAGGCATCCGTTCAATGGCACCAATTGGCACCAGATGACGAATTGACACGAAAGAGCAGTGTACGCCTTGGTTTTATAGAACAAACCGAGGGCTGCACGCTGTTTGTGAATACACTGGAATTCGCGGTATCACGCCAATTGGCGGAGTTTCTCTGTGACCACCGCAGCTTTGTGTATCGTGATGTTATCGCGATCTGCGGGCAAACACACGATGCGGCAACAGACAACCAGCAGTGCCTGCAAACACTTTTTGATAACGAATGGCTGCTCGTCACTTAAACCTGCGATAAAAACGCGCTATAGTTGCCTGACTCAACAGTGGAGATGCATCGGTGGCTTTAGCCTACATGCCAGGATTTGGAAACGACTTTGAAACAGAAGCGCTGGCCGGTGCTTTGCCGCAAGGTCAGAATAGCCCGCAGCATTGCAACTTCGGTTTGTATGCAGAGCAGTTGTCCGGATCACCGTTCACCGCGCCCAGAAGCACCAACGAACGTTCGTGGTTATATCGAATCAGGCCCAGCGTTAAACACGCCACACGATTTACCGAAACCGATATCCCTTGGTGGCGTTCCGCCGGTGTGACTGCCGACGGTGAACATAGCCATCGGCTAAACCTGCCACTGGGTCAGTACCGCTGGGATCCTGTACCAACCTCACCTGCCGGTACCACATTTCTGCACGGGGTTCGCACCATCACCACAGCCGGGGACGCGTTAACCCACAATGGTATGGCCGCACACTGTTACGACTTTAATACCAACAGCGACAACACCTATCTGTGTAACGCAGACGGCGAAATGCTGTTGGTGCCTCAGCTCGGTACACTCTCGATCAGTACCGAATTGGGTCAGATGCACGTCGCGCCCGGCAGCATTGCGGTGATACCGCGTGGCATGACCTTTCGTGTAGACACACTCGATGGTCAGGCGCGAGGTTATTGTTGCGAAAATTATGGCGCGCCGCTGACACTGCCTGATCGTGGTCCCATTGGTGCCAACTGCCTTGCGAATCCGCGCGACTTCAAAACACCGGTAGCCGCCTACGAAGACAAGGATGCAGACTGCGAGGTGTATTATAAATGGTCAGGTGGTTTCCACGTAACACACATCGGCCACTCACCCTTGGATGTGGTGGCATGGCACGGTAACTACGCGCCGTACTGCTACGACCTTGCCACCTTTTCACCGGTTGGCGCTATCGCATTCGATCACCCTGATCCGTCAATTTTTACCGTGCTGACATCACCCACCGAACAAAGTGGTACGGCTAACATCGACTTCGTTATTTTTCCGCCACGCTGGATGGTCGCCGAACACACCTTCCGCCCCCCTTGGTACCACCGTAATATCATGAGTGAATTTATGGGGCTGATTCACGGTAAGTACGATGCCAAAGAAAAAGGATTTGTGCCGGGCGGCATGAGTTTGCACAATCAAATGTTGCCCCACGGCCCGGATGCTTTCGGTTATCAACAGGCAACGCAAGCAGAGCTCGCGCCAGTGAAGCTCGCCGACACGCTGGCATTTATGTTCGAAACACGATACGCCCAGCGGGTGACACCGTATGCGGCGGCGCTCGATAGCTTACAAGACGACTACATTGACTGCTGGGCAGGACTCGAACGACAATTTCCGAAGCAGTCCTAAGACACTCTGATCACGAGATGCCGTACGTCAAAGCCATGGATCACAATGACGGCAATAACGCCGATGAACGCAGGTCCCTTTACTGACAAAGCGTCTATTTTTACGGGCAAACAATAAAAAATTGTTGATCAGTAACCCGTGTTAGCACACTGAACAAACAAGCGGTGGTTCACAGATTTATCCTGGTACTTAATCATGGCGGCTAAACCTGACCACTTTATCTGACGGGCAATACATCAACGCACATTTGACCCAAACTAACACCCAAGACAACTGACACTATGACTGACAACAACACACCGGCGTTCGCATCCACCGGCGACCTTGCCGAAAAAAAAGTTTCATTTACTGAAGTGGGTAAAGATCTCTGGGCATTCACGGCTGAAGGTGATCCCAATACCGGGGTTATCATTGGCGACGACAGCGTCATGATTGTGGATGCACAAGCCACACCCCGTATGGCGCGCATGGTTGTCGAAAAAGTCAGATCTGTCACAGACAAACCCATCAAACACGTCGTTCTCTCTCATTATCATGCGGTGCGGGTATTGGGTGCATCAGCGTATGCGGCGCAGGATATCGTAATGTCCGAAAAGGCGCGTGCGATGGTCGTTGAGCGCGGACAAGAGGACTGGGATTCAGAGTTTGACCGTTTTCCGAGACTCTTTCAGGGACACGAAGAAATACCCGGACTCACCTGGCCCACCCAAACCTTTACCCAACGGCAAACATTCTATTTGGGTAAACGACGTGTTGACCTGATGCACCTGGGCCGTGCGCATACCGCTGGTGATATTGTCGCCTACATACCGGACCAAAACGTGATGTTTACCGGTGATATCGTCGAGTACCGCTCTGCGTGCTACTGCGGTGATGCGCATTTTCATGATTGGCCCGGCACACTCGAAGCCATTCGTGCGTTTGATGTAGACGCCATTGCGCCCGGTCGCGGTGATGCTCTGGTGGGTCGCGATCGCGTCAATGAAGCGCTGGACCTGACCGCAGACTTTGTCACCTCCACTTATCGGCCAGTCGCCAAAGTCGCCTTGGGCGGCGGATCACTCAAAGAGGCATGGGATGCCTGCCGCGACTCTTGTGACAAAAAGTTTGGCGACTACGCAATTTACGAGCACTGCTTGCCGTTTAATGTGGCACGTGCCTATGACGAGGCGCGTGATCTCGACACCCCCAGGATTTGGACCGCAGAGCGCGATAAGCAACTCTGGACGGCCCTGCAAGGCAGTTAACGCTCAGCGTTGCCACCATGACAAAATACACGCATCCCGAATTTGTCTCGTCGACACCACCAGAGTTAAACGGTGGTCCTGCGCCTGACCGGTATCCGGTCGTTATCATAGGCGCAGGCCCGATCGGCCTTGCCGCCGCCATTGATCTTGCGTTGCATCAGGTGCCGGTGGTCGTGCTTGATGACAACAACAAGGTATCGGTGGGTTCGCGGGCTATCTGCTGGGCCAAACGCACCCTGGAGATCTATGACAGACTCGGCATTGGCGAGCGGATGATAGACAAAGGGGTCACGTGGCAAACAGGACGTTTGTTCCATGGTGATAACGAGGTCTTCAATTTCGACCTGCAGCCCGATACCGGTTACAAAATGCCCGCGTTTATCAATTTACAACAGTATTACGTCGAGCAATATCTGGTGGAGCGGGCGCGCGAATTCCCAACGCTGATCGACCTGCGGTTTTTGAATAAAGTCACCGAGCACACATTACACGCAGATGGTGTAACGCTCGACATCAGTAGCAACTACGGCGACTACCAACTCCAGGCAGACTATGTGCTGGCCTGCGATGGCGCTGGCTCCCCGACGCGCAAACGCATGAACCTTGCGTTTGAGGGTCAAACCTTTGAAGAGCGATTTTTAATTGCCGATATCGAAATGGCGCAAGCGCCGTTTCATTCTGATGACATTGCCGAACGCTGGTTTTGGTTTAAACCGCCGTTTCATGAAGGGCAGTCTGCATTGCTGCACAAACAACCCGACAACATCTATCGTATCGATCTACAGTTAGGACCCGACGCCGACCCGGACTACGAAAAACAACCCGACGTCGTCATACCGCGTATCCGACAAATTGTCGGTGACAATCCGTTCGAGCTTGATTGGGTCAGTGTTTACCGCTTTACCTGTGCACGACTCGAAAGGTTTGTGCATGGCCGCTTGCTCTTTGTGGGTGACAGTGCGCATGTTGTGTCACCGTTTGGCGCACGCGGGGGCAACGGCGGTATTCAGGATGTCGACAACCTCGCGTGGAAACTCGCGGCAGTCATCCACGGCACAGCACCGGAGTCGCTGCTTGAAACCTACAATACCGAACGTATTCACGGTTCTGACGAGAACATTCGTCACTCCGCTCAAGCGACACGGTTTATGTCACCGGTGAGTGCCATGGAGCGACAACTACGCGATGAGGTGTTGTCGTTATCAAAAGATCACCCGTTTGCCAGAAGCCTGATTAATTCCGGCAGGTTATCAACCCCCTGCCACCTGACTGAGCTTGGTCACAGTGCGGCTATCTGCAATGATCACTCAACCACTGACGCGGCAGCCGATAGCACGCTACCCGACAGCAGTCTGCCCGGTCGGGTCGCACCCGATGCACCACTGCAGGATGATACATGGCTGATAGCCAGTCTGGGTCAGCAGTTCACACTGCTCACTGTCCAATCAAACGATGACCGTGACACCAATAATTTAATGGCTGCCATAGCTGCTCATCCGCTGCCACCGCTGATTCAACCGCTGCACATCACCAACAACCCGATTGTCAGTGAACGCTACGGTGACGGTGTGTTTTTAATTCGGCCCGATCAGCACATTGCGGCACGATGGTCACTGGAAAGCATCACACCAGAACGTATCACCATAGAGCGCATCAAACAGGCACTGGCACACTGTCTGCGTCAGACGGAGGCAGCGGCATGACACTCAATACCACACCGCAGTGGGGGCAACAGGCTGATGCCATCTATAACGACCTGTTAGATGCGCATCAAGGTTTAAGCTTTGAGGAGAGTCAGCAATTCAACACACGATTATTGCTGATTTTAATGAATCAAATTGGCGACCGTGACATTCTGTCACAGGCGATCAAAAACGCCGCGATACCAGTATCAGATGCTAATGATCAGGACACCAAGGAACCAACCGGTCAGACCGACACTCAGGATTAACTATACGCGCAATACTAGCCGATCAATAACCCATTAATACCCACTACCGACAGTAACCATTAAAGCGTATCCCAAGCTTATGACACGGGTTATGACACGGGGCATGACACGGGCACGCCATCTGTTAATCAAGCGCAGCCAGTCGTTGGTGAATAGCGTTATGTTTCCAGCTCAGCGCCGGATTAATTTCCTGTATATCGAGTGACAACGCCATGTGACCTGCGGGAACCGAACGTTCGCAAAACACCTTGGCGCTCTCCATCAACGCCTCTCCTGCCTCCCTTTTTTGCACCTCGGTACGACCGGCGCCTATCCTGACCTGAATATCCACAAACACATTATCGGCATGACCATCTGCTATCACATAATGATCACATCGTATCGCTCTTACCCGTATGCCACCACTTGGAAATAACGGTAATCCACGCAGGGTATCGGCCAACAACAAACACAAATCCTGAATATCGCAGTTGGTCTCGATGTTGGACGAATAACGGATTTCGCAGTGCGGCACGGTGTGTTCTCCCACAGACAGGTTACTGTGATAAGTTATAACACGTCACAGCCGCCTGGCATAACTACCACTGGGAATCCACAATGAAACCACCACGCATTGTACCGTTGGCCGAGTGGCAAGCATCGCAGGCGGCTTTGATAAACCTTGAAAAAGCCGCCACCAAAGCGCGCGACGAACTGGCAGCTGCCCGAAGGCGACAACCCGTCGTCCGTCTGCGTGCCGACTACGTATTTCACAGCGAAGACGGTAACGTTGCACTGATCGATTTGTTTGAACATCGACAACAGTTGATTATTTACCATCATATGCTTGCTGCGGGAGACTCCAGTCCCTGTACAGGCTGTTGTATGGTGCTTGACAGTATTGGACATCCGGCACATCTCAATGCGCGCAATACGACCTTTGCAGTGGTCGCACGAGCGCCTGTCGCAGAAGCGTTGGCTTTATCGACACGACTTGGCTGGACATTTCCGTGGTACCAGACACTGGATTCCTTTAACAGTGACATGGGTGTGCCGACAGGCTTTGGGTTATCGGTTTTTATCCGGGATAACGACACGGTTTATCGGAGTTATTTTACCAGCGGACGTGGTGTCGAAACGCTGGGCAGTCCATGGTCGTTACTGGACCTGACACCGTTGGGCAGACAGGAACACTGGGAGGAGTCGCCTCCTGACGTGGCGCAAAATGCACCCTATCAGTGGTGGCGACTTAACGACGAGTACGATGACAGTCAGTAGCCATCTCAACTTTGACCCCAAAACAACATTGGGTACAGCATTGAATACAGCGTTGGACTCCTCGCAGCTTTGATACCCCTCTACGGATAGAGCTCAATCGAATGATTATCAATGCGATCTATCAACGTGATCTACAGGGGTGATCTACAGGGGTGATCTACAGGGATGCCCAGCCTGTGGCCCCGACCCCTTTACAAATACAGCAGGCAAGTTTTTTCAGAATATTAGGGTCTTTGGAAGCACGACGCTCTGGCCATTTAGAATTCGGGAAAATCGCAGATAAAAAATGCATCCTCCGGAACCAGTGTACTAACCGGTATACCTGCGGACTGCAATATTAACAACCTGCGTACGAAGTACTCTTTTGTCGTGGTGTTATTGGTCACTGTTACAACTCGCCAGTAGGGATCATCAATCTCCTTAACCACCGTGGTAACAGTGACAAGGTTACCTGGATCTGTTCGTGAGGTGGCAGACACCAACCCGGCAACAGGCTCACACAATGATGAATCACCTACCCGTTTACCGGTCAGATTGCTCGTTGTTTCCCATTCAGTGATATACGTGCCGCTGCTTCGTCCCGTCACAGACTCTGCAAACGCGGCAGTTTGCTCATCAATGACCGTGACAGTATTTTTCACAGAAATTCGATGGGAAAACCCGTTGTTGTGGGAGCTATGCACACCTTCCCATGCAATAGCCTGATTTGATCGTGTTCTTAGAGCATTAATAGTAATTCGGTGTGGTTGTAACAGGTAATTGTACGACAGAGTGCCGTTACCCAAACTGTCAATCATAGCCTCGCCAGAGATCACCTCGGGATTCACGGTGGCCGCCATCGACTCGGACTGTGACTCAAACGTCGACATCAAGGGTCTGTCAGTACCAAGCAGCGATTCGAAATCCGCTGACACCGACATTTGACCTTCATCTTCAGCAGCCAACGCATAAACAAGCTTCACCTCCAGCTGCACACTGTCGTCAACAAAAGGATCGGTGCCGGCAATCAATTCATCGAGATTACTGATCCCGTCCCGATCATCATCGAAGGCTTGTGTATCGAAACGGTCAACGATGAACAACACAGGCGCAGTGGCATTTGCACCGACGGCCACGGCCCGACTGGCTCTTGCCAGTGCGATATCACCGTTACCGTCATAAAACGTGACGGTTAGTAACTGCTCCGTATTAGCCGGAAATTCGTCAGACACCGACCAGTACTCATCACCGACCCAATCAGCGTTGAGTGTTTTGTCGCCCCAAACCAACGTGACACGCAGCGAATCAGATTGAAAGGCCGGTACGGTGATATCAAACGAGACGGGTACGGTCGGTGGTGCATTGGATGGCAATACTGCATCGTTTAACGCCGGTGCATCGACCGATGTTGGCGGTTGAATCACAAGCGGCGCTTGTTCGCCTGACATTGGCGCAGGGTCGCTAGCGGCTGGCACGGTGTCGGGAACCGTAGCTGTATTGCCGGTCATGCTATCGCCAATCACGGTATCGCCAATCACGGTATTGTCGGTATCAGACCCGGCGCAACCCGCCATCGTCATCACAATCAGCGCAGCTGCAGACATCAGGTGTGGTGTGGCGATGTAGGAGGCAGGTTTCATGGCTGGATTGGCAAAATAGAGACAGCGTGGCGGATGTAACGGCCACGCTCAGTGTCGTTGGCGGAGCGCAGTTCAAAGCACCGGCGATCCTGACATGTTGCTCAGACCGTTGTATCGAGTGTACCTTCATCGTGTTGCGCGATGACACTGCTGTGACTTTTTTTTACAATATCGTGAACAGCTTCTGTGCTGCCCTTCCCATGGCGGCAATGAGGCAATGTCGTCAGCCTTCTTCCGGTTATTGTGCTTGCGGTTTCCCAAGCATCTGCTGCAATGTCTGTTGAAGCGTCTCGGTCGCGCTTTGACCATGAGCTAATATCGCAAACGGGTCAGTACGCCCGTTGTCACGCTTAATGATACCGGCCAATGTCGACACATTGCTGAGTGTGCCGGTTTTCGCGAATATAGTGTCTTTGTACTGAGGAATCACGTCCTGCCATGGCGTCAGTGCCTCTATAATGTTGACCAATTGCGCTGCCGACAACCGGTTGTCGCGGGATAACCCGGCCCCCTCTTTTAAAATCGCATTCTGCCAACCAAAGCGCTCAATCACGTTGCGACGCAAATACAACGCTACCTGATCAAAATCTGCTGGCTGCCCGGTTTCCTCTGCGGTTAAAGCCAGTATTAACTGCGAGGCAATAAAGTTGTTGCTGTACAACAACATCAAGCTGACCAAATCACCGATGGTACGCGAGCTTTGGTGTTCCAACACCACGGGTAACTGTGTGACCTCACCACGTGCGATATTACCGCTAAACTCAATGCCTTCATTCGCCAACAGTGCTGTCAATATCTCAACAAAATACTGCTCGGCGTTGTCTTGCGTAAACCCGATGTTCATACGCCCCACTTCCTTTGGTCTGGAGCGAGCGATCGATTCAGCAAATGCGGTTAACGGGGTTTGTGGTTCGGCTGATAGATACTGCTCACCCACACGCTTGACGTTAATCGTATTAAAATTCGCCGCCAACGCGGACGGCACCGCATCGTA
>CALDUO010000080.1 GCA_937923745.1 uncultured Granulosicoccaceae bacterium | reverse complement strand
GGCGCTACTTCGAGCGGCTCACTCCGGCACCTTATAATTCCAGCGCCCTATAAATCCGGCACCTTATAACTCCAGCACCTTACAATTGCACTGGATTACCGCCGCACTGACGCTTGTGACGCCTTGTTGCACCTATCTTGTATGCACAAGACCCGACACTCATGTGCGGGGCTCGTGTTGGAGCACTGGTTACCCGTTGCTGGCAAGGTTGGTTACCGCAAAATGACAGCGGCCACTTGGGGACACGACAACAGTGCCCGCAGATGCTCTCCATTTGGTGATATGGATCACTGTTTTATAAAGATACCGGTACCGGCGCCGGTCCTTGGCTGTTAGCGGCACAGAACTGGCAGTTTTCAGACATCATCAGTGATCGACGCCCTCGTAAAACATGCCAGTCCAGCTATTGTTCCTCGCGCTGTTAACGTTCATCGCCTCTGTACCCGCTCACGCGGTTAACCCCAAAGCCGACTGGAAAGACAGCTACTCGCAAGACGGCCAGTGTTATTGTTACACCACCTACGACCATGGTATCGGCTCACTGCTGGTCGATACACCCCAGGGTGAAAAAACCGTGCGGGAAGTCTGCGAAGCTATAGGGCCAGGCCCTGGCGTGGACGGCAATCCGATCTACAACGATATCCAGTGTGGCAACGGTCCGGCCAATAATGTCGGTGACGAAGACCCCGGTGTCTGTCCGGGCAGGACGGATTTGGGTGCAGACGGTTGCCTGTTGACCGGGCCTACCTGGAACCTTGACATCTGGTTCCCCGCCGACATGCCCGAACCAGACGCGGAACCCGAGTCAGAGACACAGGCTGAACAAGAAGCACTGGCTGAATCAGAAGCACTGGCCGAACCCGATCCTGAAACCGAAACAACCACGGACGCGGACGAAGACCCGGCAAACACTGCTACCACGACTGACAATCAAACCGATACCGCAACTGTTGTTGAAGCTGGTGGAGACGCCGATGCACTCACCGGCAATGTCAGCACCGAAAACGCACCGGCATCGTCACCCACACCAATCACCATTCCGGTTATCGTCGATCCGCCTGGCATCATTGTTGAGGCAGAACGTTTTAGTGACAACGATTTATTCTGGCAGGTCATTTCCCCGACCGTTAATTTCAGCGACGATGACTTTTGGGCCGACAGTGACGACAATCATGCAGCCACAGCCAGTGAGGGCGCCTATCTTGAGCTACTGCCCGATACCCGCATACTGGCCAACGACCCAGCGTCCACTGACAGCAACTGGACAGAGCCGGGCACTGGCCATCGCGTTGAGTATCAGGTGAGTTTTGTTACACCCGGACAATACGCGGTGCAAACTCTGTCATGGTCAACCGGCACAGAGGACGACACGGTCTTTGTCGGTGTGAATGATGTGTGGGCAACCGATGCTAACCTCGTCCGAATCTGCAGCGACAAAAACCAATGGGCCTGGTCCGGTTGTGCGTTGGCAGAGCGCGCCGTAATTGATATACCGACAGCCGGGGTTCACACCGTCGTGTTCAGTGGTAGCGAAGACGGCTTTGAAATGGATAAATTTGCACTAACCCGCACTGGCGATGCGACACCTGCACTGGGTGCAGCCGTGAGCACCGGTGGTCGCGAGAACTTCACCGCCATTGGCGGTCTCTCCTATGCGATATTCACTCTGCTTGGTGTGTTTCTGTGTCGTCGTAAACCTGGCTAAACACTGGTGCGTTAGCCAATGACAAGCTATGATCGTTTGCTGTTCATAGCGCGATCAACCTCATGCCCGAACCGTCCTCACTGTCCGGTGGTCAACTCGTTGTTTCAACCCTTGCATCCCTGGGTACCGAGCGCGTCTTTTGTGTGCCCGGTGAGAGTTATTTGCCGGTACTTGATGCGCTCTACGACAGCGATATAACCACCACCGTTTGCCGCCACGAAAGTGGTGCTGCGATGATGGCAGAAGCCACTGCCAAATTATCCGGCCAACCGGGTATCTGCTTCGTCACACGAGGTCCGGGTGCGACCAACGCTTCCGCCGGTATCCATATTGCCGCACAGGACTCCACGCCGGTTATTCTGTTTGTGGGTCAAATATCACGGCACGACCGTTATCGCGAAGTCTTTCAGGAAGTCGACTACCGGCAATTTTTTGGAGGCATGGCCAAATGGGTAGCCGAAGTTGATGAAGCGTCGCGCTTGCAGGAAATCATTTTGCGCGCCTGGCACACGGCGATTAACGGCAGACCGGGACCTGTCGTCATTGTGTTGCCCGAGGAGACACTGACCGATGCCGCAACACCGGTGCGAGTGCCGCCCATACATGCGACTCACAATGGCCTGTCGGCCACACAGATAGCCAACTTTACCAGAGCACTGGCACAGGCCAAACGACCGATAGCGATCGTCGGTGGCAGTCGTTGGAGCCCGTCTTCTGTAACTGCTTTTCAACAGTTCGCCTTGCAACTTGGTCTGCCGGTCGCGTGTGCGTTTCGGCGACAAATGTTATTTGACCATCAGCATCCGTGTTATGCCGGCGACTTAGGGTTGGGTGCCAATCCCGCACTGTGCGAACGCGTACGAGAGTCAGACCTTGTAGTATTGGTCGGCACCCGTCTGAGTGATATTGCGTCACAAGGACACACCCTGCTCAATTTGCCGGTGCCACAGCAGTCGGTTGTCCACATTCATCCGGGTGACAGTGAGACTGGTTCGTTGTATCAACCCGCGCTGGCAATTCATACCACACCGGTCGGGTTATCAGACTACCTCGAGACATTGGTCAAAGACCTACCCGCCGATTCCGATAAACAACAACAGGCGGCACAGGCGCACGAGCAGTACCTTGCGTGGTCGTCCCTGGATCAGTCACATCCGGATGGCGCTTTGATGCGAGAGGTTATGGAGCAACTGGCCCAGACAATACCCAACGCCATTATCACCAACGGCGCCGGTAACTATGCCAGTTGGATTCATCGTTTCTGGCGTTTTCGACACTACGGAACCCAGG
>CALDUO010000079.1 GCA_937923745.1 uncultured Granulosicoccaceae bacterium | reverse complement strand
CAGGTGATGTTAAATCTGCGCTGGGCAAAGCAAGGTCTGCGCTGAAGAAGAAAAAGCCAAACCTGAAAACGGCACTCAAAGAAATGGATAAGGCTCAAAAAGCCTACGACGGGCAAGTTGAGTGGCGGCAACAGGCAGATGCGACACTGAAAGAGAAGATCAACACCTACGAGAGCAATATCAAAAACACCATTGGTTTGCGTCAGCAGGAAAAGCTGCCCAGAGAAGAGGCGCTGTATGTTGCTCAGTGCAGTGCAGGGCATCGCGATATATCGCTAAACTTCTAAGCTAACCGACGTGTCGGGTGTCTGTTGTGTGCAGACACCCGGCGTCAGTATTGTCTGTGATTACTCAATTTGGCTGTTGGTTCAAGGCCGCCCCTTTTTATTGGCTATGCTTTGGCTATTGTCGCTTGTCTGCCCCAGGCGCTTAGGCCCTCTTCACGCTCGATACTTGCCAGGGTTAATCCTGATCGGGTTTATTTGTTCGGGTTGAATTCTGCAAGCACGTGCCGCGTCAGCACTAAATACTCAGTCAGCCCCTCAGTCAGTCATTAGGGTCAATTGATTTGCGATTATTCCAAATTGGCAGATAATAATAGGTTGTTAGCCAACTACGATAAATGCGTGATATGACCATAAAAATTGAAGCACTCTGTCGATATCCGGTCAAAGGGTTAAGTGCCGAACAACTGTCTGACGTTACATTGGAAGCGGAGCGTGGGTTTCCCGGTGACAGACGGTTCGGTTTTGCGCGACCCAACAGCGGGTTTGAGCCCAATAACCCCAAGCCCCTGCCCAAATCAAGGTTCTACATGTTAGCGCGTGATGGTGCGCTCTCCAGGCTGAGTACCTCTTACAGCGAAGACACCGGACTATTGTCGATGTCTACAGTGGAAGGGGTGACAGAAAACTTCGATATCTCCCAAGAAAAAGGTCAGCAGGCTGCGAGCCAATTTCTGCAATCGTACCTGGGCTTGGGAGACAATGAAGTACCGCAGCTTTTTGAGGCATCACCCCATCGGTTCACGGATGTGTCTGTGGTGTCAAAAGAGATGATGCATGCCGTATCGTTCATCAACACTGATAGCGTAAAGGCGTTTTCAGCGGCCATCGGACAGGATATTGACCCCAACCGGTTTCGTGGCAACATCCATATTTCAGGGTTGCCGGCTTTTACGGAGCTTGATAGGGTCGGTCATCAAATAGCGATTGGCACTGCGCGGTTTTATATTGTGCAGCGAACCGAGCGGTGTCCGGCGACTGAGGTGGATCTCAGTACCGGCACGCGAGACCTGAAAATACCCTCATTGTTGTATCAGCAGTACGGGCATCGGGATATGGGTATTTACGCCGAGGTGGTGCGAGGTGGTGTTATAAAAACCGGGGATACTGTTGAGTTTCTGTAACGCGCAGAGCGGGTATTTTTACCCGACTCTGCGTGTTGCATAACGCATCAGAATATATGTGCGGTGGCAGGGTCAAACGAAAAACTGACCTCTTGGCCTGTTTTGACATCAAGGCTTTCCGGAGACGCAAAACGAAAGGACGTGCCATTGTCAGAGGTTAAGTCAATCACGGTTTCCGTACCAAGATTTTCAACCAGTGTGGCGCGTCCTTTCAGTTGTCCGGAAGGGTCCATTGTCAGGTGCTGAGGACGAATACCAAGTCTGACACTGTCACCGATAGCCTTAGTCTTTCCAACCAGTCGTACACCGTCTGCGGTTAACCCTTCGCCGTGAAACCCGCCCTGATCGGTATTTGCACCGCCTGTCAGCACACCATCAAAGAAATTCATTTTGGGTGACCCGAGGAAGCCTGCTACAAACTCATTGGCCGGAAAATTAAACAGCTCCATGGGAGCGCCGACCTGCATGACTTCACCGTCTTTGAGTACCACGATTTTATCCGCAAGTGTCATTGCCTCGACCTGGTCGTGGGTTACGTAGATGGTTGTCGCGCCCAGTTGATTGTGCAGTTTTGCAATTTCGACGCGAGTGTCATGGCGTAATGCTGCATCGAGGTTAGACAATGGCTCGTCGAATAAAAACACATCGGGGTTACGCACAATGGCGCGCCCGATAGCAACGCGTTGACGTTGTCCGCCTGATAACGCCGCAGGTTTGCGATCGAGCAGGTGCTCCATTTGCAGTATTTTGGCTGCCGCTTCTACCCGCTCATGAATCTCTGCTTTGCTAAACCCCTGCAGGTCGAGCGAGAAGGCCATGTTATGAAATACCGTCATGTGTGGGTACAGTGCATAAGACTGAAACACCATGGCGATACCGCGCTTGGAGGGTGGCAGGTCCATGACGGCTCGGTCGGCAATGCTGATTTCGCCGCTGGAAATAGTTTCAAGGCCAGCGATCAGACGAAGCAGTGTTGATTTGCCACAGCCAGATGGCCCCACAAACACGGCAAATTCACCGTCGTCTATCTGCAGATCGACATCGCGGATGACATGAACATTACCAAAGGATTTGTTTACCCCTTTGAGTGCAACCTGAGCCATTTATAATTCCTCAAAGGTAGCGGTGAGAGAGTTGAAGTCGAATGTGCAGCGCAGTGTTTGTTGATCAGAGATTCGGTCGAACACGATGACTTGATCGTCGCCTGAGAGTTCGCTCATGGTATTGGCCTGCATCATCGCTGGCTGTTGCTTACGCCATGACAGAAAGTCTGCAAACTCATTGTAGACAGATGTTGGTCGCTCGGCCTCATCGAGTGCAGCACGTTGCAAATGTCGTTGATCAATGGGCAACCAGGTACTGTTGGCTTTGGAGAAGCCACCGTTGGAAGCATCACCACGCCACACCATCGGGGTACGACAGGTATCACGTCCCGGAAAGACCGGTGCAAACTCAATACCCCACGGGTCTTGCATCAATTGAACGGGTATATCCTTCACATCTTCCAATGCAAGCTCTTCACCCTGATAAATACAGGTAGATCCGATCAGACAGGTTTCGAGTTTCAGCAGTAAGAGCTGCAGTGCATCCTGTTTATCGGTGCCAAGCCCCAATGCAGACATTTGTCGGCTGACGCTGCGTGGCACATCGTGATTAGAGAACGCAAAACTCAAGCGTCCGGTGCCATTAAACGCGCTTACGGCTTTGCCGATGGCCTCTTTGATTTCCTCGACCGTTAAACCTTCCCAACGCAACAGGTTAAAGTTATACGTTGCGTGTAACCTGCCAGGCGCTGTGAACGTCTGGCTGGCCGCGATCGGATCGTCGCCGTGTAATTCGCCCATCAGATAACGATCGCCGTATTCGTCTGCGACTGACCGAAATGATTCGCTGAAGATTTGTATGGGCGGCTGATTCAATTGTGCGCTGTCGTGCAGTTGACGAAAGAACGGTTGTTGTTGCTGCGGATAAGGGCCGGGCTCAAAGTCAGGGTTGGGCTGGTTATTTTTGTACGGCTCGCTATCAGCGTTAATGGTGTGTACCGCATCGAGTCGGAAACCGTCTACACCACGGTCGAACCAAAAACGCGCAACATCTTTATAGGCATCCTGCACTGCCGGGTTGGCGTGATTGAGGTTGGGTTGGCAGCTTAAGAAGTTGTGCAGATAGTACTGTTGCCTCTGCGGCTCCCATGTCCATGCCGGCCCGCCAAAAAACGATAACCAATTATTCGGTGGTGTACCGTCTGGCTGTGGGTCTACCCAATGAAACCAGTCTGCCTTGGGGTTATCTCTCGATTGGCGGCTCTCGACAAACCAGGCATGCTGATCAGAGCAGTGTGCAGGCACGATATCAATCATGACCTTCAGGTTCAGATCGTGTGCTTTGCTCAGCAGCTCATCAAAGTCGTCGAGTGAGCCGTACTCGTGATGAATGTCGCGATAGTCTGAGACATCATAACCAAAGTCTTTTTGCGGACTTTTAAAAAAAGGGCTGATCCATATGGCATCAACGCCGAGTTTGGCAATGTAGTCGAGCCGCGACGTAATACCTGGCAGATCTCCAATACCGTCATTATTGGAATCCTGGTAGGAGCGCGGATATATCTGATAGATAACAGCGGTTTCCCACCAAGCCATCTGTGTGTTACTCATGCTGTTATCCACCTTTGACCGAGCCCGCGAGGAGCCCACGAATGAAGTATCGCTGCATTGACAGGAAAACGATGACCGGCACAATAATAGAAATGACGGCAGACGCATTCAGCAGATGCAATTGATCTTTAAAAGTACCCAGCTGCTTCTGCAAGCGAATGGGGAACACGAGGTCGGCGGAATCAGCCGGACCGATATACAGTGCAACAATCAGATCATTCCATACCCATAAGAACTGAAAAATACTAAACGACGCCAGCGCTGGCACCGACAACGGGATAATGAGTTTGGTAAAAATCTGCAGGTGACTGGCACCGTCAATTCTGGCGCTCTCCAACAGCTCTTTGGGCAAGCCCACAATGTAGTTGCGTAATAAGTAGATCGCCAGCGGTAAGCCGAATGCTGTGTGCGTCACCCATAAACTGGCAAACGATTTAGAGGCGACCTGACAGGTTTTCGTGGCCTCGCAGTCGGTCATCCAGGCATTCAGTGAAGTTGCCCACGAGGCAATACCGCTAAACCCCTGCAACACAGGCAAGAAGGCAAGTTGTGTCGGTACCACCATCAACGATACCACCAGTACAAACAACCAATCACGCCCCGGAAAGCGCATCCACGCGAATGCATAGGCTGCAAACGCTGCGATGGTGATGGGAATAATGGTGGCCGGTATCGTCACGATAAACGAGGCGATAAGCGCGTTGGGTACGTTTTTGTTTTCAAACAGTACTTCAACATAGGCATCGGTGCCAAACACCGGATTTTGTTCTATGAACGCATCGATATTTTTAGGCTTGGGGGCAGTGGCCTCGGCAAACGTCCACGTAAAGTCGCCGTTAGACTCAAACACAAAATCGCCGCCACGCACATCCATCGGTTCACCCGGATAAATAAGCTGGCGGATGAGTTTGGTTTTTTCGGGGTTCTCGGGGTCTGGCACGCGACCGGTAAACAAAATGGAATTTACATCACCTTCGACCTCAAAGCTGTCACTGTCTTTGTTGAGGCGTTCGAAGATGTTGCCACTCATGGTTACAAACGGCTCGATCTCTCCTCTGTCGTGAGTACCAAAACGATGCCCTAATTCTGTGGGTGTAAAGGCTGTCCAGAAGCCCGATGTTTTGGAGGCAACCTCGGAGCGTAATGACGTGGTGACCAGTGCTACAAAAGGTAGCACCCAAATCACGACAATAAGGGCAAGAACTACATGTTTGAAGGTGCGTGTCATAATCCTGTCTCCCCCTAATGGCCCATTTCTTTTTGTTCACGACGGATTCGCATCGCGTTGTAAACCATGTTTGGAATGACAGTGACCATCAACATGACGGCAATTGCTGCAAAAAGGTTCTCGACATTATCGCCACCCACCGACCAGTTGTTACGGGCGTTCTCCATCATGGTAGCCAACAGTAGTTTGTCGTCGTCGTTGGCCGAGAGTGCGTACGGTATGTCGAACATCTTGAGCACGAGTATGACGAGGGTGGTCCATACCACCACGACCGTTGAGAAGATTTGCGGAAGCTTGATGCGAAAGAACATTTGAAACGGGTTGGCGCCATCAATTTTGGCAGCCTCGATGGTGTCTTCCGGCACACCACGAAGTGCCGCTGAGAAGATAACCATGGCAAAGCCTGTTTGTACCCACACCAAAATCCACATTAAAAAGAAGTTGCCCCAAAATTTAAGGCTGTAAAGAGGTTCGTTGTAGGCTGCCGTGTGCCCGAGCATGGCTTTGAGTAACCCGATTTGATAAGAGGGAGTCAGGCCATTAATGGCTTCCTGGGGTTGAATGCCACCGCCAGCGAAGATGTTGCGCCAAATAACGGCGGCACCCACAAATGAAATAGCCATGGGTACAAAAATAAGTGTTTTGGCCACAATGCCCCAGCGCACGGAGTCGGCCAGTACGGCAATGAGTAACCCCAGCGAAATACAAACGGTGGGTACCAATACCAGCCACATCACACTGTTACGCATGGCATACCGAAATTGTTCGTAACCGAGGGAGTCGGGGTCCCAGATGAAGGCGTAGTTACGAACTGTTCGGGTGCCGTCGGCTTCCTGGAATGACAGGCTGAGTGTTGAGAATGCCGGAATAAACAGAAACAGCAGCAATAGGACTAACGCCGGACCCACGAAGATCCAGGGTTGTATGGCTTCTACAATATAAGACTCGCGACCCCACGAACCTTTGGACGAGTAACGTGCTAACCCTTGGTTAAGCCAGTTAGTCAGCCAGAAATACAAAAAAGAGATGCCAACGGCAATGACAATGGAGCGTAACGCAAAGCCTATTTTGGCAAAGCGTTCTTCGGTGTCAAACAACGAAAAGGACCAGCTGTTGGTCTCGTGTAGCCAAGTGCCAAACTGTACCATCCAGCCGTCGAGGGGCGTGGTGACAACGTAAGCAAGGATGGCTGTGACCGGTAGTACAAAGATCACGGTGAGTGCGATGGCAAGGCCATTACCGGCAATCGCTGGCCTGATAGAACCCATAACGTGTACCGAAGTTGAGAGGCTAGAGGTTGGGATAAGGCGCACAGACGTATGTGTGCGCCTTACAGTTCAACCCGACCTGCATCGCGCTGGAAAGCGATGCAGGTCAGAGGGGCTCTGTTGAGCGAACCCCGTAACGCGTATTACTTAATGGCGTCCCAAGCTGACTGAATGTTGTCAGCGGTGGTTTTGGTGTCTTGGCCATTTGCAAATGCAGTCATTTCTGACCAGAACGCACCTGCACCGATAGCACCAGGCATTAAGTCTGAAGCGTCAAAGCGGAAGGTGGTTGCGTTGGACAGGATTTCGCCTTGCTTGCGCAGCGCGGGTGTCGCGTAGGCATTCAGGTCTGCGCCAGTGTGGGCAGTCAGGAAGGTACCTTGTGACATCCAGGCTTCGTGAGCAGAGGCTTCTTTCATGAACTCGAAGAAAGCACGGGTAGCTGGGCTGTCTTTGGTCATGGTCCAGAGTGTGCCAGCACCCAATACCGGGTTACCCAGGTCAGATGCCTCGAAAGGCGGGAAGTAGAAGAAGTCGGCTTCGCCGTTGGCTACTTCTTCACCTTTCTTGGGGAAGAACGCAGGAATGAAAGAAGCCTGACGGTGCATCATGCATGACGCGGGGCTTGAGAACAGACCTTTGGGAGCATCACCGAAGAACGTGGTTGCAACCGAAGATGCGCCACCAGCCACGTAGTCGTCGTTGCGCGAGAACTGACCATAGAGGTCCATGGCGTTGATGACTTCAGGGCTGTTGAACGGCAGATCGTTGGATACCCAGCGGTCGTAGTTTTCAGGTGACGTGGTGCGAAGCATCAGGTCTTCCATCCAATCGGTTGCGGTCCAGCCGGTCGCGTTACCGGACTCAACACCAATACACCATGGAGTGTTGCCGTCTTCAACCATTTGATCGGACAGCGCAATGAGACCTTCCATCGTGTCGGGGATTTCATAGCCGTTGTCTTCGAACTGCTCGGGTGAGTACCAGACCAGTGATTTCAAGTCCATTTTGTATGCGAAGCCATAGAAGTCTTCGTTGCCGTCAGCGTCAGCATAGGTGCCAAGAGCCACCCAAGACGGACCGGCACCGTAGTTTTCTGCCATCCAGTCTGCCGACTCTTGGCCCAGCGGTGTCAGAAAGCCTTCTTTTGCCATGTCGCCGGCCAGACCTGGCTGCGGGAAGATAGCAATGTTGGGTGCGTTGTTGGAACGCAGGTCAGCGACGATCAGTGCGGCAAAATCGCGTGAGCCAGAGTATTTCACAACAGCGCCGGTGGCTTTTTCAAAGCAGCTGACGGTGTTGGTGAGCATTTCTTCGTCTTGGCCTTCCATCGAACCCATGATGGTGATGACTTCGCCTTCGAACTTGCCAAGATCACCCAGTGGGGTTGGTGTGTCGCAGACGTCAGCGAGTGTTGGCGCTGCGTACAGGCTTGCGGCAGCAACCAGCACGCTGGCAGCTGTACCTAATGTAAACTTCATAGAGCTTCTCCGGAGCTTGAGAGGTGGCGTCAAAGCGCCTTGGACCAGTGAGTATCAACCACGGGTTGATCGGTGTCAACCGCGAAGCCAGGGTTGTGCCTAGATAGCGACGCATCCGTGATATTACTTGCTGTGACGCGACAGGAGCGGGTAATATCGCCAGCCAAAGCGCTTTAAATATTTTGGGTTATTTCGTGAATCTCAAGCAACTCTCTGATCAGCTCGGCCTGTCTCAAACCACTGTGAGCCGGGCGCTGAACAATTACCCCGAGGTCAGTGAAGAAACCCGTGAGCGTGTGAAGCTTGCGGCGCGCAAGTTTAGCTACCGGCCCAATACCCGCGCGACGGGCCTTGCAACGGGTCGTTCCATGGCCATCGGTCATGTTATTCCCATGAATTCAACCGATGTTTTTAACCCCATTTTTGGTGAATTTATCGCGGGTGCCAGCAAGGCATATTCTCAGCAGGGGTACGAGCTCATGTTGACCATGGCGCCCGAAGACTCAGAAGAGTCTGCCTATCGTGATATTGCGTCCAAGCGTTCGGTTGACGGTGTCATTGTACATGCACCACGCGTTAACGACTCGCGAATAGCGTTGCTTCAACAACTCAAACTACCCTTTGTGATTCACGGCCGTGATAGCGCGAATGAATCGGAGTACTCCTGGATCGACATGAACAACCGGCGTGCGTTTTACCGGGCAACACGATTACTGATTGATATGGGCCACAAGGACATTTGTTTGGTCAATGGTATTGAAACCCTGAATTTTGCGTGGCGACGACGATTGGGGTATACCGATGCATTAAACGATAGCGACATTGCCGTTAATACAAGCCTGACCTACTCCGGTGACCTGACCGAGGCCAACGGGTTTCATGCTGCATCAAATGCGTTAACACAAACTACCAAGCCAACCGCGTTTTTGGTGTCGTCGTATGTGGGTGCGTTGGGTGTTCGGCGTGCCATTCATAATGCCGGGCTGACAATGGGCCGTGATATCTCAGTGGTCATACACGATGATGAGCTGTCGTATTTTCAGAACGACGGTGACATACCGCAGTTTACTGCCACACGCTCTTCAGTGCGTGATGCCGGTGAACGTGCTGCCAACATGTTGCTCGATATCATTGATAACCCGAAGAAAGGGCCTTTAACCGAGCTGCTGGATGCGCCGTTGACCATAGGGGAATCAACAGGTCCGGCAAGAAACTGGTCTGAAGAACTGTCATCCGATCACTGCACAACCCAAGGCACAACCCAAGGCACAACCCAGGGCCCTGTTAACAATTAATGATAAATTCTCGCAGTGCAGTGACGTTTTTCGAGTGGTCGGGGTCTCTGTTGGCAATGGCGTACGCATTGTTGATAGCATCGAACACAGGCAATGAGATTGTCGGATTCAGTTTGTTGTTGTTGTCGTCAATGCTGTTTGGTGCATGGGGGTATATCGACAGGCGTTGGGCTTTTTTTGCGCTGCAGTTTTTCTATGCTGCCTCAGCCATTATCGGTCTGTTTCGCTGGTCCTGATGTGCTGTCATTATCGGTTACGAGAGCGCCACACCAGATGCCACAGACTATAAACGAATAGTTTATGAGCCATCCGACTTCATCACCTGAATAATAGGATAACCGTCTGATAATCGACGCTGGCGAAAATGTGGTGTAACGCCATGAAGTCCGTCGGCGTGCTACACAGCACACGCTAATGGCGCAGCAGCCAGTCTGTCACAAGGGTGAGTAGTTCATCATCAACCGGTTCCTGTGCCAGCGTAGTGTAATGCTGGATGGAAGGCTTGTTAGGGTCACGCCTGAGTATATGGGTGAGATCTGTGATTAGGTGTGTATCGATAGGGCTACTGACTATCTTACTCAGTTTTTCGACATCATCCGGCAGGCACTGAAGATCTTTCATGCCGCCAATGGCCAGAGTGGGCGTGTTGATTTTAGTGTGTATGGCTTCGGCATCTAACGCGACCATTTCGCGTATCCATTTGGCGTTGATTACCTGCTTCCTAATGTTAAGTGTGTCTTTCGAGCTACCCTGTATTCGACTGATCAGTTTTTCCTGTTTAGCCAGCTGATTACCAGACAGTGCCAGAAAAAAACGGAGCATCTTGCCTTTGA